>NZ_DATCUY010000070.1:0-6747 GCF_036567245.1 Achromobacter sp.
CCAGGTTGCCGCTGGTCGGCCGCATCAGGCCGCGGCAATTGCGCAGGAACAGGGGCCAGAAGCGCGACAGGTCATCATTGGTCCAGCCGGGCATCTCGGACCAGTTGGCCGCCTTGTACTTGCCGGCCAGCGCACGCGGCGGAGTGTCCGGCAAGGATGCCAGCGGCGGCACCACCAGGGGGCCGTCGGCCGCAGGCGTGGACGGGCCGGGGATGCTCGGCGAACCCGAGTCGTGGGGGATATCGGAGGGGGTGGAACATGCCGCCAGCAATACGGACAGCACGGACAGACTGAGAATGCGCTTCATGAGCAAATGAAAAAACGTGCGACGGATGGCCGGGCCATTCAATGCAGGGTACGCGGCATGGCCAGGACGAATTCGGCGATCGGCACTTCGAACGGGATGCCGTTCTCGCCGACGCAGTGGTAGGTGCCCCGCATCGTGCCCACCGGGGTAGGCAGGGGACAGCCGCTGGTGTATTCGAAGGTTTCGCCGGGCGCCAGCAAGGGCTGCTGCCCGACGATGCCCAGGCCGCGCACTTCCTGCACGCGCTGGTTGCCGTCGGTGATGATCCAGTGGCGGCTGATCACCTGGGCGGGATGCTCGCCGGTATTGGTGATGCGAACGGTATAGGCGAACACGAACTGCTGTTCGGCAGGGTCGGACTGTTCGGGCACGAAGCGCGGAGAGACAGAGACGCTCAGGTCGTAAGGTTTCACAGTCCTTCCCTGTGTGATGCTGGCAGGCCACCGTGGTACGGCGCCGGACGCTGGAAAAGACGCGGTTCCCGGACCCGCCGGGCCGGGCCATTCCCGGTACCGCGCCTCAAACTGCAATAATGGCACATTATGCCCTCCCCGATCCCGAACATCATGTCTACCCAACAGGCTTCCACCCGCATCACCCCCAGCATCCTGTCGGCCGACTTCGCCCGCCTGGGCGAGGAAGTCCGCAACGTCGTCGCCGCCGGCGCCGACTGGATCCACGTGGACGTGATGGACAACCACTATGTCCCCAATCTCACCATAGGCCCGATGGTGTGCGCGGCGATCCGCCCCCACGTCCAGGTGCCGATCGACGTGCATCTGATGGTGGAACCGGTGGACGAGCTGGTGCCGATGTTCGCCAAGGCCGGCGCCGACTACATCAGCTTCCACCCGGACGCCAGCCGCCACGTGGACCGCACCCTGTCGCTGATCCGCGAAAACGGCTGTAAGGCCGGCCTGGTGTTCAACCCCGCCACCCCGCTGTCCTACCTGGACTACGTGATGGACAAGATCGACCTGATCCTGATCATGTCGGTAAATCCCGGTTTTGGCGGCCAAAGCTTCATCCCCGGCGCGCTGACCAAGCTGCGCGAGGCGCGCGCCCGCATCGACGCCTGGATGCAGGCCGGCGGCCAGGAAATCGTGCTGCAGGTGGACGGC
The DNA here is from genome assembly GCF_036567245.1 of Achromobacter sp. Taxonomy (GTDB): domain Bacteria; phylum Pseudomonadota; class Gammaproteobacteria; order Burkholderiales; family Burkholderiaceae_B; genus Achromobacter. The sequence goes on from NZ_DATCUY010000070.1 coordinate 1,429, forward strand.
GGCGTGAAGATCGACAACATCGCCGAAATCCGCCGTGCCGGCGCCGACACCTTCGTGGCCGGCTCCGCTATCTTCGGAAAGCCGGACTACGCCGGCATCATCAAGTCCATGCGCGAACAGATCGCCATCGGCGAAACCACCGCCATCTAAGCCCTGGGAACCGACATGACCGCTTTTCGCGCCGCGCTGCTGGACCTGGACGGCACCCTGCTGGATTCGATCCCCGACCTGGCCTTTGCCGCCAACGCCATGCGCGTGGAACTGGGCATGTCGCCGCTGCGCGAAGACGTGGTGGCCACCTTCGTGGGCAAGGGCGTGGACAACCTGGTGCGCCGCAGCCTGGCCGGCAGTTTGGACGCCGCCGACCCCACTGCCGCCGAGTTCGATGTCGCCCGCGCCGCCTTCTATCGCCACTACCACCTATCCAACGGTGAGAAAGCACAGATCTACCCCGGCGTCATCGAAGGCTTGAAACTCATGCGCGAGCAGGGCCTGAAGCTGGCGGTGGTGACCAACAAGCCCACCGAATTCACCCTGCCGCTGCTGCAGCGCACGGGCCTGGCGGGCTTTTTCGACGCCGTGGTCTGCGGCGACACCTGCGAGCGCCGCAAGCCGGATCCCGACCAGGTGTTGCATGCCTGCGACTTGCTCGGCGTCGCCGCGGAGGAAGCCGTGACCATCGGCGATTCCGTCAATGACGCCCAGGCGGGCCGCAGCGCGGGCACCCAGGTGCTGGTGGTGCCTTATGGCTACAACGAAGGCCGCGACGTGCGCGAGCTGGATGTCGATGGTATAGTTGACACGCTAGTCGCCGCAGCCGAGTGGGTCGTGATCTGGAATCAAAACCGGAACGCGGCAAAAACAGGCTCCTGAATACTTGGCGGCTCACCGCGAATTCAATACTGAACAAAGCTCAATGAACGTTTCCATCCAGAACCAAATGCTCGGCGCCTCGTGGCGCTGGTGGCGTTTGTCTTCCGGGTGGCGATGATCCCTCCCGGCCCTGGACGCGTATGCCGCCTAGTGCCGTAGCTGTGTAAAACACAGAGCCAAGCCCGGAACCAGTAACCTGGACCGGGCTTTTTTGTTGTGCGCCTGGTCCGAAAGCAGATAAATCGCTCACGAGACCCGACATGACCGAAATCGAATTCAAGGCCCTCGCCGCACAAGGCTACAACCGCATCCCGCTGGTCGCCGAAACCTATGCCGACCTGGACACCCCGCTGGGCATCTACCTGAAGCTGGCGCATGCCGGCCCCCAGGGCGGGCGCATGACCTGCCTGATGGAGTCGGTGGTGGGCGGCGAGCGCTTCGGCCGCTATTCCTTCATCGGCCTGCCGGCCCGCACGGTGATCCGCGCCAGCGGCACCCGCACCGAAGTGCTGCATGACGGCAAGGTCGCCGAGACTCATGACGGCGATCCGCTGGCCTTCATCGAGCAGTACCAGAGCCGCTTCAAGGTCGCCCTGCGCCCCGGCATGCCGCGCTTCTGCGGCGGCCTGGCGGGCTATTTCGGCTACGACACGGTGCGCCACATCGAGCCCTGCCTGGGCCCCGCGGTCAAGCCTTTCCCCGCCGGCATGGAAGGCGGCACGCCCGACCTGATGCTGATGCACGTGGACGAACTGGTCATCGTCGACAACCTGGCCGGCCGCATCTACCTGATGGTCTACGCGGACCCCTCCCAGCCCGAATCCTACAGCCGCGCCCAACAGCGCCTGCATGACCTGCGCGCCCGCCTGCGACGCCCCGTGGAAATCCCATACAGCCACGCCAGCATGCAGACCGAAGAGCGGCGCGACTTCAAGAAGGAAGACTATCTGGCGGCCGTGCACCGCGCCAAGGAACACATCGCCGCCGGCGACCTGATGCAAGTACAGATCGGCCAGGTCATCGCCAAGCCCTTCCGCGATTCCCCCCTCTCCCTCTACCGCGCCCTGCGGTCGCTCAATCCCTCCCCCTACATGTACTTCTGGAACTTCGGTGACTTCCAGGTGGTGGGCGCGTCGCCGGAGATCCTGGTGCGCCAGGAAAGCGTGGTGGAAAACGGCGAGCCCCAGTCGCAGATCACGATCCGTCCCCTGGCCGGCACCCGCAAGCGCGGCGGCACGCCCGAGGAAGACGCCGCCCTGGCCGCCGAACTCAAGGCCGACCCCAAGGAAGTGGCCGAGCACGTGATGCTGATCGACCTGGCGCGCAACGACGTGGGCCGCGTGGCCCAGGTGGGCTCGGTCAAGGTCAGCGACACCATGGTGATCGAACGCTATTCGCATGTGATGCACCTGGTGTCGAACGTCACCGGCACCCTGAACCCCGGCATGAGCAGCATGGACGTGCTGCGCGCGTCCTTCCCCGCCGGCACCCTGACCGGCGCGCCCAAGGTCGAGGCCATGAAGATCATCGACGAGCTGGAACCCGTGCGCCGCGGCATCTACGGCGGCGCGGCCGGCTACCTCAGCTACGGCGGCGAAATGGACGTGGCCATCGCCATCCGCACCGGCGTCATCAAGGACGGCACGCTGTATGTGCAGGCCGCCGCCGGCATCGTGGCCGACTCCAACCCCGAAGCCGAATGGGCCGAAACCGAAGCCAAGGCCCGCGCGGTGCTGCGCGCGGCGGAACAGGTGCAGCACGGCCTGGACGAACCCATCTGAGGCCCGCCCCCAACCGGACATATCCGGGCCGCCGGGCGGCCCTACAGGAGAATTAAATGCTGTTGATGATCGACAACTACGACTCGTTCACCTACAACCTGGTTCAGTACTTCGGTGAACTGGGCGAAGAGGTGCGCGTAGCGCGCAACGACCAGATCACGCTGGAAGAGATCGCCGCCATGAATCCGGACCGCATCTGCGTGTCGCCCGGCCCCTGCTCCCCCGCCGAGGCGGGCATCTCGGTGCCCGTGATCCAGGCCTTCGCGGGCAAGAAGCCCATCCTGGGCGTGTGCCTGGGCCACCAGGCCATCGGCGCGGCCTACGGCGGCGACATCGTGCGCGCGCAGCAGATCATGCACGGCAAGACCGTGCAGATCTCGCACACGGGTACGGACCTCTTCACCGGCCTGCCCACGCCTTACACGGTGATCCGTTACAACTCGCTGACCATCGATCCCGCCACCTTGCCCGACTGCCTGGCCGTAACCGCGACCGCGCCGGACGGCGACATCATGGGCGTGCGCCACAAGACCCTGCCGCTATACGGAGTACAGTTCCATCCCGAGTCGGTGCTCAGCGAGCACGGCCATGCCCTGCTCCGCAATTTCCTGAACCTCGCCTAAGAAGGACGCATCGTGACGATTTCCCCCGCCGAAGCGCTGACGCGCTGCATTGAACACCGCGAAATTTTCCACGACGAAATGCTGCATCTCATGCGCATGCTGATGCGCGGCGAAATGTCGCCGCAGATCGCAAGCGCCTTGCTGATGGGCCTGCGCGTGAAGAAAGAGACCATAGGCGAGATCACCGCGGCCGCGCAGGTCATGCGCGAATTCGCCACGCCCGTGGTCACGCCCAACCCCGCCGACCTGCTGGACATGTGCGGCACCGGCGGCGACGGCAGCCATACCTTCAACATTTCCACCACCGCCATGTTCGTGGCGGCCGCGGCCGGCGTGCCGATCGCCAAGCACGGCAACCGCAGCGCCTCGTCCTCCAGCGGCAGCGCCGACGTGCTGGAAGCCCTGGGCGCCAATCTGGTGCTGACGCCCGAGCAGGTCGCCGAGTGCATTCAGGCCACCGGCATCGGCTTCATGTTCGCGCCCGCCCACCACGGCGCCATGAAGAACGTGGCGGCCGTGCGCAAGGAACTGGCCGTGCGCACCATTTTCAACATCCTCGGCCCGCTGACCAACCCGGCAGGCGCGGCCAACCAGCTGATGGGCGTGTTCCACCCCGATCTCGTCGGCATCCAGGTGCGGGTGCTGGAACGCCTGGGATCGCGCCACGTGCTGGTGGTACACGGCAAGGACGGCATGGACGAAGCGTCGTTGGGCGGGGCCACCCTGGTGGGCGAGCTGAAAGATGGTCAAATACGGGAATATGAAATCCACCCTGAGGACTACGGGCTATCCATGATGTCCAATCGGTCCATCAAGGTGTCCAATCGCGAGCAGTCGCGCGAACTTGTCATCGAAGCGCTGGACAATGTGGAGGGCGCCGCGCGCGACATCGTCGCGCTGAATGCGGGGCTGGCCATCTATGCCGGCAATAAAGCTGATTCCATTCCCGAAGCCTTAGCGCTAGCATTTGAATTGATTGCCACCGGCGCGGCGCGAGCCAAGCTGGAAGAATTCTGCGCATATACCCGGAAATTCCAGAAATGAACGATATTCTTGCGAAGATCCTCGCCGTCAAGGTCGAGGAAGTCGCCGCCGCTCGCCAGATGCGCAGCGAAGCCGAGGTCCTGCGCGAAGCGCAGGCGCGGCAGGACGTACGTGGCTTTGCCCAAGCCATCGAGGACAAGATCTCGCAGGGCAAAGCCGGCGTCATCGCTGAAATCAAGAAAGCGTCGCCCTCCAAGGGGGTGCTGCGCGACACCTTCGCCCCCGCCGACATCGCCTCGACCTATGCGGTGCACGGCGCGGCGTGCCTGTCGGTGCTGACGGACGTGCAGTTCTTCCAGGGCTCGCACGACCACCTGCGCCAGGCGCGCGCCGCCTGCTCGCTGCCGGTGCTGCGCAAGGATTTCGTGATCGACCCCTACCAGATCATCGCCGCCCGCGCGATGGGCGCGGACTGCGTGCTGCTGATCGTGGCCGCGCTGTCGCCGTCGCAATTGCGCGACTACGAAACGTTGGCGATGGAACTGGGCATGGATGTGCTGGTGGAAGTGCACGACGCCCGGGAACTGGACGTGGCGCTGACCATGAAGACACCGCTGCTGGGCATCAACAACCGCAATCTGCGCACGTTCGAGACCAGCCTGAAGAACACGCTGGACCTGCTGCCCAACATTCCGGCGGGCAAGCGCGTCGTGACCGAAAGCGGCATCCTGAAGCCGGAAGACGTCAAGCTGATGCGCGACCACCAGGTCAACGCTTTCCTGGTGGGCGAAGCATTCATGCGCGCCAAGGACCCGGGCGCGGAGCTTGCGCGCCTGGTAGGCTGAGGCGCCTGCGGCCAGGGGCTGCGCGAGCGCTATTGCGAACTTGCCGCGCAGCTATCGCGGGCGCGGCACAACCAGATTGCCCGCGCGCCGGTACACGGTGCTGCGGTGCACACCCAACGCGCGCGCCGCGCGGCTGACGTTGCCGCCGTGCGCGGCCAGCGCATCGCGTATTGCGGCATCCGTCATGGATTGCAGATCCGCCGCGCCGCTGCC
>NZ_DATCUY010000071.1:0-2311 GCF_036567245.1 Achromobacter sp.
CCGGCGCCGCGCACGCGCCCAGGCATCCACGGCAAGCGCGGCGCGGGCGAAATCCGCGATGTCCGCGGCCAGCGGGCCTTCCAGCCGCAGCGCATAGTCCTGCTTGGCTTCAGGGCCGTAGTCGGGCAGGTGGTCGGCGGAAAAGTTGATGCCGCCGACGAAGGCGACGCGGCCGTCCACCGCCACGATCTTGCGGTGCATGCGCCTGAACACATTGGTGCGCACGCCCAGGAACCGCGGACGCGGGTCGAATACATGGACGCGGATGCCGCTTTCGGTCATGGCGCCGACAAAGGCGTCGCCCAGTTCGTCCGATCCATAGCCGTCCACCGTCAGGTCCACGCTGACGCCGCGGCGGGCAGCGGCGATCAGGGCGCGCTGGAATTCCTGTCCCACGGCGTCATCGAAGAGGATGAAGGTCTCCACCAGCACTTCGCTGCGCGCCGCGCCGATCGCGTCCAGCACCGCCGGAAAGTAGTCGGTGCCGTTTTCCAGCAGCGTGTAGCGGTTGTGTTCGCGCCAGCGCAGGTTCATAGCGCAATCTCCGCGCAGATCGGCACATGGTCGGACAGCCGCGACCAGACCCGCGAGGCCAGCGGTACCGGCTGCCAGTCGCGGACATTGCGCACATAGATGCGGTCCAGCCGCAACAGGGGCCAACGCGCCGGAAACGTGCGGGCGGGGCGGCCCAGGCGCGTGGTGTAGACCTCGCGCGTGCCGCAGCCGACCATCAGCGCGTCGGCGCGCAGGCGCCAGTCGTTGAAGTCGCCTGCGATCAGCAGCGGCTCGCCAGCAGGCACGCTGTCCGCCACCAGTTCGCACAGGCGCCGCAGCTGCTTGCCGCGATGCCCCTCCAGCAGGCCCAGGTGCACGCATATCGCGTGGACCGGAGTGGGTAGCGAGGGCACCCGCAGGACGCAGTGCAGCAGTCCGCGCCCCTCATGCCCATGGACGGTGACGTCATGGTTCTCGTAGCGTTCGATGGGATACCTGGACAGCAGCGCATTGCCATGGTGTCCTGCCGGATAGACCGCATTGCGGCCATAAGCGAAATCGGTCCACAACGAGTCGGCCAGGAATTCGTACTGGGACAGGGCGGGCCAGGCCTGGTGCTTTTCCGCGTGTCCTTGGTGTTCTCCCAGCACTTCCTGCAGGAACACGACGTCGGGGCTCGCCGTCCTCAAGGCTGCGCGCAGTTCATGCAACATGAAGCGGCGGTTGAAACTGGTGAAACCCTTGTGCGTGTTCACGGTGAGCACGGTCAGCGTGGTGGCATCGATATAGTGCGGGGAGGGCATGGACGCTCCGGATAGGGCCGATCCGGACTGCGGAGCAATCCGCGTTCCCGATACGTAAAAAGTCGTAACTTTCGCGGCGTCAGGGCAGCCGTGCGCCACGACAGCCGTGCGCCACGATAGCCGTGCGCCACGATAGCCGTGCGCCACGAACCGCATGAGCAAATGAGAAATGCGCAGTTCCCACGCGGCCCGGGCGGGCCTACGATCCAGGGCTTCTTCGTGGTGGACGACTCATGACCGAATTGCTGCGCATCCAGAACCTGACCGTGGACCTGCCGCCAGGCGCCGACCGTCCGCACGCGCTGAAAGACTTGTCGCTAAGCATCAGCGCGGGCGAAATCGTGTGCGTGGTAGGGGAAAGCGGCTCGGGCAAGTCGCTCACGGCCGGTGCGATCCTGGGGCTGTTGCCGCAGGACGTGCGCGCAAGCGGCGGGCAAGTGCTGTGGGAAGGGCAGGATCTGCTGCGGTTGGCGCCCGAGGCGCTGCGCCGGCTGCGGGGCCAGCGCATCGGCATGATCTTCCAGGAACCGATGACGGCGCTCAATCCGCTACGCACCATCGGCGATCAGATTGCGGAAGTTTTCCGCACCCATACCCGCCTGGGCCGGACCGAGATCCGGCGCCGCACGCTGGAACTGCTGGACTCCGTGCGGCTGCCAGACCCGGCGCGGGCGCTGGGCGCGTATCCGCACGAATTGTCTGGCGGCCAGCGCCAGCGCGCCATGATCGCCATGGCGCTGGCGCTGGAGCCGGCCCTGCTGATCGCGGACGAACCGACGACCGCGCTGGACGTGACCACCCAGGCGCAGATCCTGCACCTGATCCACGACCTGCAGCGCCGCAAGGGCACGGCCGTGCTGTTCATCACGCACGACTTCGGCGTGGTCGCCGAGATCGCCGACCGCGTCGCGGTCATGCAGCGCGGCGTGCTGGTGGAAAGCGGCGCGGCGCAACAAGTGCTGGAACAGCCGCGGCATCCCTACACGCGGGCGCTGATCGCGGCGGTGCCGCCC
>NZ_DATCUY010000072.1:0-3879 GCF_036567245.1 Achromobacter sp.
GCCGCCCTGCCCTGAGCCGGCTTGGCCGCCGCCTCGCCCGGCCCGGCCTGAGGCGCTGCGCCCCCTACCAGCAGGCCGGCCTCCTGCAGGGCCTGGGCCTTTTTCGGGCCGATGCCGCGCACGCGTTCAGCCAGGTCGTTCAGCGACTCGAACTTGCCTCCCCGCTCGCGCTCCTTCACGATGATTTCCGCCATGCGCGGGCCTATGCCCCGGACGCCCTCGAGCTGCTGGGCGTTGGCCTGATTGACGTCTAGCGCGTGCGCCAGCGGCGCGACAAGACCCAGGCCCGCCGTCACCAGCAAGGCGCGCAGGACCTGCCGCAAGGGCCGCGGCCGGGCGCCGGAACCCACGGGCGAGCGCTGCCTGCGCCACCGCGCTTGAGGAGCGGGGCGGGCCGCGGCGGATTGAAGAAATGGATTCATCGAAGGTCTCCCTGGAGTCGGGCGCAACGGCTGTCACGCCACGCTCAGATCATGCCGGCGGCCTTCCAGCCTGCGGCGGCGCAGTGAACGGAAACATCCGCCCCGGCAAGCCGCCAGGCATAAAAAAACCACCGCGAACGGTGGTTTTCCTGTGGAGGCTCCGCGACTACGGCGCCGTTCGCCCTTATTTGCGGGCGCGCCAGTAGCGCACGTATTCGGTCACGCCGGTCCGTACATCGCGCATGGGCGCCTGGAACCCCGCCGCGCGCAGACGCGTGACGTCGGCCTGGGTGTAGCTCTGGTAGCGCCCCTTCAGATCGTCCGGGAACGGGATGTAGCGGATCAGATCCAGCTCGACCAGCTGCGCCAGCGTCAGTTCGGCTTCGCCGCGCTCGGCGCGCAACGCATTGACCACGCCAGCCGCCACATCGTTGAAGGGCTGCGCCCGGCCCGTGCCGCAATTGAAGATGCCCGACTGCTCCGGATGGTCCAGGAAATGCAGATTGACGGCAACCACGTCTTCGACGGAGATGAAGTCGCGGCTCTGGCCGCCATCCACATAGCCGTCCCAGCCCGCGAACAGGCGCACGTGTCCATGTTCCAGGAACTGGTTCATGTTGTGGAACGCCACCGAGGCCATGCGGCCCTTGTGCTGTTCGTGCGGGCCGTAGACGTTGAAATAGCGCAACCCCACGACCTGCGCCGTCAGGCTGTCCATGCGCTGGCGCAGGACCTGGTCGAACAGCAGCTTGGAATAGCCGTAGACGTTCAGCGGGCCTTCGTTGGCGGGATCTTCCACGTAGATGGACGAACCGCCATAGACTGCCGCCGAGGAGGCGTACAGGAACGGAATGCGGCGCTCCTGGCAGAACTCGAACAGCTCCAGCGTGACCCGGTAGTTGTTGTCGAGCATGTAGCGGCCGTTGCGCTCGGTCGTGTCGGAGCACGCCCCCTGGTGCAGCACGGCGCGGACTTCACGCAGGCTGCCGTCGAGGACGCGGCGGCGGAAGTCGTCCTTGTCCATGTAGTCGGCGATCTGGCAATCGACCAAGTTGACGAATTTGTCGCCTTCGGTCAGGTCATCGACCGCGATGATGTCCTGGATGCCGCGGCGGTTGAGCCCGCGCACCAGGTTGCTGCCTATGAAGCCCGCGGCTCCGGTAACGACGATCATGAGGATACTCCTGCCAATTCCGCGGCGGTGACGATGGACGTGCCGAGCTTGCCCACGGCGATGCCGCCGGCCTTGTTGGCCCAGCCCATCGCATCGACCCACGGCAGATCGATGGCGCGCGACACGGCCAGCGTGGCCAGCACGGTATCGCCCGCACCGGACACGTCGAACACTTCGTGCGCCTGGGCGTCGATATGGTCGCGTCCCGCGCCAGTAAACAAAGTCATGCCCTGCTCGGACCGCGTCACGAGCAAGGCTTCCAGATCCAGATCGGCGCGCAGGCGCTGCGCGCGATCGGTCAGTTCAGCCTCGGAATTCCAGCGGCCCACGGCCTCCTGCATTTCCGAGCGGTTGGGGGTGACCAGGGTGGCGCCGCGGTAGCGGGCGTAATCATGGCCCTTGGGGTCCACCAGCACCGGTACGCCAGCGCTGCGGGCCAGGGCGATCAGCGATTCGACCCGCGCCAGCACGCCCTTGGCGTAGTCGGACAGCACGACGATGTCATGGTTGGCCAGATGGCGGGCAAACGCGGCGTCGACGTTGTCCAGCGCGGCCTGTGCCGGATGCTGCTCGAAATCCACGCGCAGCAGTTGTTGCTGGCGGCCCAAGACACGCATTTTCAAGGTGGTGTGCAGGGACGGATCGGCGACCAGTTCGACCTGTATGCCGGCTTCGGCGGACAGGCGCCGGACGCTGTCGCCGGCCTCATCCTGGCCCAGCACGCCGACCAGGGTGACCTGGCCGCCCAGGGCCGCCACGTTACGGGCCACGTTGGCAGCTCCACCCAGGCGGTCTTCGCGGCGCGCCACGCGCACCACGGGGACCGGCGCTTCCGGCGAGATGCGTTCGACTTCGCCGAACCAGTACCGGTCCAGCATCACATCGCCCACCACGAGGACGCGGCTATGCGAAATGGCTTCGGCGGGAAAAGAGTTCATTCAAGTTCTTCCAAACGGCGCGGCGCATAGGTTTCCCAGGCATTGCAGCCGGGACATTGCCAGTAAAAGCGACGCGCTTGAAAACCGCAACTGCGGCATGCGTAGCGGTCCAGCCGCTGCGTATGCTTGTGTATCAGGCTGCGCAACAACGTCAGGTCGGCGCCTGGCACCGGCGCCTGCTCGGCGCTGCCTTCCGAATTGGCCAGTTCGGCCTCCAGCAGGCGGTCCAGCCCCAGCAGCGAGGGATGGCTGCGCAGCGCACCGCGGGCAAATGCCCATGACGGCGCGGCGCCTTGCTGGACGCGCAGCTCGCGGAACAGCACGTTGAACAGGTCCAGCGAAGCATGGCGCGCATACTGCTTCTGCAGCAGGTCCAGCCCGGCTTCCTCTTGATTGGCCGCCCGATAATTGGCCAATATCTGTTCGGCGACCAGGCCGGCGTATTCCGGAGCGTCGGTCATGATCGACTCCAGGTACAACCTTTCGCGCTTGGGGTCCTGCTCGATCAAGGCCAGGCGGGCGCGCAGCATCGCAGTGCGCACCATGCCGCCCTTGCTCGCACCGGCCTCGATGGCCGACAAGGCATGGTCGGCGGCGTCCAGTGCCTTGTGGGCCGCGTCGATGTCGGCGGGCTTGGCCGCCAACGCGGTCTGCGCCTGTTCGCAGTAGTAGTGCACGATTTGCGGCACCGGCTCGTCGACCAGGCCCTGCAGCGTCTTCACGGCCTCGATGGCGCGCGGCCAGTCGTGCTCGGATTCATAGATGCGGATCAGCGAGCGCAGCGCGGGCAAGGCATAGCGGGTGTCCTTGAGCTGCTCGAAGCCGCTTTCGGCGCGGTCCAGCATGCCGGCCTTCAGGAAGTCCTGCGCCAGCTCGTGCTGCGCATGCTCGCGTTCGGCGGAGGGCAGGTCGGAACGGTTCAAGAGGCTCTGGTGCACGCGGATGGCGCGCTCCATTTCCCCTCGGCGGCGGAACAGGCTGCCCAGCGCAAAGTGCAACTCGGTGGTTTCCGGGTCCAGTTTGGCCACTTCGACGAAGGCGTCGATGGCGCGGTCCGGCTCTTCATTGAGCAGGAAGTTCAGCCCGCGGAAATAGGAGTCGGGCAGGCTGCGGGTCTCCCGCAGCATTTGCCGGATATCGAAACGCGCGGCCAACCAGCCCAGCGCGAACAATACCGGCACGAAAATCAACCACCAAGGTTCAAAATCCACTATGCGGGCTCTTGCGGTAATTCAGTGCGGAAAGGGTACGGAGCCGGCGCGCGCGTCACAGCGGCGACATCGGAGCCACGGCCTCGGGCGGCACGGCGGGCGTGGTGCCGGCCACGGCGGCCTGGACGCGATCC
>NZ_DATCUY010000073.1:0-19140 GCF_036567245.1 Achromobacter sp.
TTGCAAAGCTCCCCGTATGTATTCCATATATGGCTGGAAGTATTATCGGCGATTGTATTGCAGGCGGCGCCATGCCCGCCTTCGTATTTCATTCAGCCATCAGGAGCTATTGGTGAACCCGGACAATTTGTCTGCACGGATTCTTGAGGTGGGCGATATCCACCAAACGGAATTGCCTTTGCGTTGGGGCGACTCGGACGCTTTGAACCATCTCAATAACACGCTGTATTTCCGCCTCATGGAAGAGGCCCGGATGCAGATCCTCTACGGGGCCGGCTTCGAGCTGCCCTCGGACATGGGTCCGATCCTGGCCCATGCCTCCTGCGATTTCCTGCGTCCCCTGACCTATCCCGCCAATGTGCGCGTCACGCACAAGGTCCTGCGTATCGGCCGCTCCAGCGCCGAATTCGAACTGCTGCTGGAAAAGTCGGACGATCCCTCGGGCCCCTATGCCCGCGGACGCAACGTGCTAGTCTGGATGGATTATGTGGCCAATGCGTCCGCTGCGTGGCCGCCGGCGGTGCTGGCGCAGCTGGGCGCGATGTTCCGGCCCGCGGCCTGAGGCGCGCTTGCCCGGGGGCTCCGCTCCCGGGAAAATAGGGCGTGCGTTGGCCGGGCATGCCGGTAAAATCTAGCGCGAGATCACAAAAGCAATAGAAAACAGGGCCCATCCCGATCTTCTCGATCCCCGCGCGGGACGCTTGCGCGCAAGCGGCGGGAGGGACCCTCTTCAGTTCGACCTTAACTAGGAGTTGGAGCGATGGACAAGGTTTATGCAAGCGCCCAGGAGGCGCTGGCAGGCATCGTCAAGGACGGTCAGATGATCGCCGTGGGCGGTTTCGGCCTTTGCGGTATTCCCGAAGCCCTGATCGCCGCGCTGCGCGATTCGGGCGTCAAGGACCTCACCTGCATCAGCAACAATGCGGGCGTCGACGGCTTCGGCCTGGGCCAGCTGCTCAATACGCGCCAGGTCCGCAAGATGATCGCGTCCTACGTGGGCGAGAACAAGGAATTCGAGCGCCAGTACCTGTCGGGCGAACTCGAACTCGAATTCACGCCGCAGGGCACGCTGGCCGAGAAGCTGCGCGCTGGCGGCGCCGGCATCCCGGCGTTCTTCACCCGCACGGGCGTGGGCACGATCGTGGCCGACGGCAAGGAAATCCGCGAGTTCGACGGCCAGCAGTACGTGATGGAACGCTCGCTGGTGCCCGACGTGTCGCTGGTCAAGGCGCACATCGCCGACCGCAGCGGCAACCTGGTGTTCCGCAAGACCGCCCGCAACTTCAATCCGAACGTCGCCATGGCGGGCAAGTTCACGGTGGTCGAAGTCGAGGAAATCGTTGATACCGGCAGCCTGGATCCCGATCAGATCCACTTGCCCGGCATCTATGTGCAACGGATCGTGCTGAACGCCACGCCCGAAAAGCGTATCGAACAACGCACCACTCGCCCGGCCTAAGGAGAACAGACATGGCATGGTCCCGCGATGAAATGGCGGCGCGCGCCGCGCGCGAGCTGCAAGACGGCTTTTATGTGAACCTGGGCATCGGCTTGCCGACCCTGGTGGCCAATCACGTGCCCAAGGGCATGGAAGTGTGGCTGCAATCCGAGAACGGCCTGCTGGGCATCGGCCCGTTCCCCACCGACGATGAAGTCGACGCCGACCTCATCAACGCAGGCAAGCAGACGGTCACGACCTTGCCCGGCTCCTCGATCTTTTCGTCGGCCGATTCGTTCGCGATGATCCGCGGCGGCAAGATCAACCTGGCCATCCTGGGCGCCATGCAGGTGTCCGAAAAGGGCGACCTGGCCAACTGGATGATTCCGGGCAAGATGGTCAAGGGCATGGGCGGCGCCATGGACCTGGTGGCGGGCGTGGGCCGCGTCGTGGTCCTGATGGAGCACGTGGCCAAGAAGAAGGACGGCACCGAGGACGTCAAGCTGCTGGCGGAATGCAACCTGCCGCTGACGGGCGTGGGCGTGGTCGACCTGATCATCACCGACCTGGGCGTGATGGAAGTCACCGAAAACGGCCTCAAGCTGCTGGAAACGGCGCCGGGCGTGACGGTGGACGAGATCAAGTCCAAGACGCAAGCCAAGCTGGACGTGTCGGCGGTCAAGTAACCCGCCAAGCGCCGCACCCATGAAAACGCCCTGCAAGGGGCGTTTTTTTATGCTGTCTCGGCTAGCCGCATCCCCACGTGCGGGATGCCGTCTTCCATGTATTCCTCGGTGACCTGCACAAAGCCATGTCCACCGTAGTAATTGCGCAAGCGGGCCTGGGCGCCCAGATACATGGCGCGGCCCGGCCAGCGCTGGCGCACTTCCTGCATCGCGTGGCGGATCAGTTCGTGGCCCAGGCCCTGGCCGCGAGTCCAGGGCGCGGTGATGACGCGTCCGATCTCGATCTGGCCGTCCTTCAGCGACGGATCCAGGATGCGGCAATAGGCTGCGAGCTTGCCGTCCTGCCAAGCCATCAGGTGGGAGGTCTGGCCGACCAGGTCCTTGCCGTCCATGTCCTGGAAGATGCAATTCTGTTCAATGACAAAGACTTCCGTGCGCAGCCGCAGGATCGCGTAGATCTCGGTCACGGTCAGGTCCTGGTGGGCTTTGCAGATCCAATCGGGCATTGCGTCAATCCGGGTGTGGCGTGGGGGAAAGGGGAGCGCGCTTAGCGTAACTCAAGCTGGCCCCGTTTCTTTTGATTCACTGTTACATATATTCACGGGTATACCCTTAGTATGAAAATCTATTTTCTTATCTAAAATTTGTTTGTAAACAGATTTACATAAACCCCCGGTATACCTCCCTCCCCATCGATGAACAAGGCTGCACTTACGATTGCTGACCGGATCGCCCGGGCCCAGCCCGCGCTGAGCCGTACTCAGCACAAGATGGCCGAGTATGTGCTGGCGCACCAGTTCCGCGCCGCCACCATGACCATCGACGAATTCGCGGCGGCGGTGGGGGTGTCGGTGGCCACGGCCAATCGCTTCGCGCGCGCCCTGGACCTGCCGGGTTATCCGCAGTTTCGCGCCGAACTGGCGCGCGGCTTCGAGGCTGCGCTGGAACCCGTGGAAAAGCTGCGCACTGAATTGGCGCATTCCGCCAGCGCCGTGCAGATCTTCGCCGCCACGCTGGAAGAAGACATCCGCAACGCCCAGCGCAATCTGCAGTCGCTGGACGCCGCCGCCTGTGAACAGGCAGTAGAAGCCATCCTGGCTGCCGACCGCGTCTTCATCATTGGTTTCGGCGCCAGCGGTTTCCTGGCCGGCCTCTTGCAGCGCGGCCTGTGCATGCACCTGCATTCCGTCGAATCGCTGGCCGGACCCGGCGGCGTGTCGCACGCAGCGCGCCAGATGGCGCGCATGACGGCCAAGGACCTGGTGATCGCCATCGGCTTTCCGCGCTACCTGGCCGACACGGTGACCCTGGCCGGCGCGGCCAAGCAGGCCGGCGTACCGGTGCTGGTGCTGACCGATAAGCCCACGTCGCCGCTGGCGCCCACGGCTTCCGTGGTGCTGTACGCGTATTCCGCGCGCCAGCTGATTCCCAATTCCGAAACCGCCGCGCTGGGGCTGATCGAAGCCCTGTCCTCGGCGGTGGCCTATCGGGCCAAGAATTCCGTCGCGGCCGCCGCTGGGGTGACCCAGTCCGTCATGCCGTGGCTCATCCATGGAGTAGGTAAACGATGATTCAACCCGTGATCGCGATTCACGGTGGCGCCGGTGCGATGTCCCGCGCCGCCATGTCGCCCGAGAAAGAACAGGAGTACCTGAGCGCGCTGGAATCCATCCTGACCGCCGGCCAGGCCGTGCTGGCCCGCGGCGGCAGTGCGCTGGACGCCGTCACGGAAGCCGTGCGTCTGCTGGAAGACTGTCCGCTGTTCAACGCCGGCCATGGCGCCGTATTCACCAGCGCCGCCACGCATGAGCTGGACGCCGCCATCATGGACGGCGCCACGCTGCGTTCGGGCGCGATCGCCGGCGTGCACCGCGTGCGCAACCCGATCTTCGCCGCGCGCAAGGTCATGGAAAACAGCAAGCACGTGTTCTTCGTGGGCGAGGGCGCCGAAGCCTACGCCAAGCAAGAGGGCGTGGAACTGGTCGATCCTTCCTACTTCTCCACCGAAGCCCGCCGCGAGCAACTGCTGCGCGTGCAGCGCGAAACGCCGGAAGCGGCGGTGCTGGATCACGACGGCCAGGCCCTGGTCGCGCGCGGCCAGCCGGCGCCGGCCGATCCGCTGGATGCGGACAAGAAGTTCGGCACGGTGGGCGCGGTGGCGGTGGATGCGCAGGGCAACCTGGCCGCGGCCACTTCGACCGGCGGCATCACCAACAAGCAGGTCGGCCGCGTGGGCGATGCGCCGCTGATCGGCGCCGGCACCTATGCCAGCAACAAGACCTGCGCCGTGTCCACCACGGGCACCGGCGAAATGTTCATCCGCATGGTTGCCGCCTACGACGTGGCGGCCCAGATGGAATATTGCGGCGCGTCGCTGGAAGCGGCCGCCGATCGCGTCGTGCATGAAAAGCTGCCCACCATCGACGGCAAGGGCGGCCTGGTGGCCGTCGACGCCCAGGGCAATGTGGCCTTGCCGTTCAACACGGAAGGCATGTATCGGGGTTACGCCCGCGTCGGCGAGAAGCCTGTCACCGCTATCTACCGATAAGCGTCGGCGGGTTCGTTTTTTCAGTATTTGGGGAATCAAAGAGATGGTTGATCGCGCAAACAGCCTGGCGCTGCCGGAAAACCGCGTGGTCCAGGTCGACGACCTGACGGTGCGCTTCGTGGGATCGGAGCGCACGGTCGAAGCCGTGCGCAATCTGTCGTTCCATGTGGACCGGGGCGAGACCCTGGCCATCGTGGGCGAATCGGGTTCGGGCAAATCGGTGACGTCCCTGGCGCTCATGCGTCTGGTGGAACATGGCGGCGGGCGCATCGCCCAGGGCAGCATGGCCCTGCGGCGGCGCAACGGTGCCGTGATCGACCTGGCCGGATCGAGCCAACGCGTCATGCGCAATGTGCGCGGCGCGGACATGGCCATGATCTTCCAGGAGCCGATGACCTCCTTGAACCCGGTCTTCACCGCCGGCGACCAGATCGCCGAATCGATCCGCCAACACCAGGGCAAGGACGCCGCGGCCGCTCGCGCCGAGGCGCTGCGCATGCTGGAGCAGGTGCGCATTCCGGAAGCCAAGTCGGTGCTGGACCGCTACCCGCACCAGTTGTCGGGCGGCATGCGCCAGCGCGTGATGATCGCCATGGCGCTGGCCTGCAAGCCGGCGCTGCTGATCGCCGACGAACCCACCACCGCGCTGGACGTCACCATTCAGGCGCAGATCCTGCAACTGATCCGCCAGCTGCAGGAAGAAATGCACATGGGCGTGGTGTTCATCACCCACGACATGGGCGTGGTCGCGGAAGTGGCCGACCGCGTGCTGGTTATGTACCGCGGCGACAAGGTCGAGGAAGGCCCATCCGAGCAGGTGTTCGCCTCGCCGCAGCACAGCTACACCAAGGCGCTGCTGTCGGCCGTGCCGAAGCTGGGCGCCATGCAGGGCACCGATCTGCCGGCGCGCTTTCCGCTGCTGCAGGCCGAGGGCCAAGCCCAGCCCGAAGCCGCTCCCGTCAGCGCGCAGCCCGCGCCAGACGCCAAGCGCGAGCCCATCCTCAGCGTACGCAAGCTGGTCACCCGCTTCGATCTGCGCGGCGGCATCATGAGCCGCGTGCAGCGCCGCGTGCACGCCGTGGAACAGGTCAGCTTCGACCTGTATCCCGGCGAGACGCTGTCGCTGGTGGGCGAATCCGGTTGCGGCAAGTCCACCACCGGCCGTTCGCTGCTGCGTCTGGTGGACAGCCAGGGTGGCGAGATCCGCTTCGGCGGCCGCGACATCGTGCGCCTGAAGAACACGGAGCTTCAGTCCCTGCGCCGCGACATCCAGTTCGTGTTCCAGGACCCGTTCGCTTCGCTGGATCCGCGCGTGACGGTTGGCTTCTCCATCATGGAGCCGCTGCTGGTGCACGGCGTGGCCAAGGGCCGCGATGCCGAACGCCGCGTGGCCGAGCTGTTGGAGCGCGTGGGCCTGCCGGCGGAAATGGCGCAGCGCTATCCGCATGAGTTCTCCGGCGGCCAGCGCCAGCGCATCTGCATCGCGCGCGCCCTGGCCCTGAACCCCAAGGTCGTGATCGCGGACGAATCGGTGTCGGCGCTGGACGTGTCGATCCAGGCGCAGATCGTGAACCTGCTGATCGACCTGCAGCGCGACATGGGCATTTCGTTCCTGTTCATCTCGCACGACATGGCCGTGGTCGAGCGCGTCAGCCACCGCGTGGCCGTGATGTACCTGGGCCAGATCGTGGAGATCGGCCCGCGCCGCGCCATTTTCGAGAATCCGCAGCACCCTTACACCAAGAAGCTGATGTCCGCCGTGCCGATCGCCGATCCGGCGCGCCGCCACATGAAGCGCACGCTGTTGTCCGACGAAATCCCCAGCCCCATCCGCAAGCTCAATGACGAGCCAGTGGTGCAGCCGCTGGTGCAGGTCGGAACGGATCACTTTGTCGCCCGGCATCCGGTCGGCGGAGCGTATTGAGTCAGTTGACGTACTTGTTTTTCTTCCACCAAACCCCCTAATTCCTTACGGAACCAGGAGTTGCAATGATGAAAGTTCTGCGCCCCACCAAACTGATGGCCGCCGCCGCGCTGGCCTTCGGCGTGATCGCGTCGCCGCTGGCGCATGCCGCCAAGGACGTGACGTTCGCCGTCTCCATCGCGCTGGAAACGCTCGATCCGTACAACACCAACAGCACGCTGAACCAGGCGGCCGGCAAGGCCTACTACGAAGGCCTGTTTGAATTCGACAAGGACCTGAAGGTCCAGAAGGTGCTGGCCACCGACTACACCGTCAGCGAAGACGGCCTGGTCTACACGTTCAAGCTGCGTCCCGGCGTGAAGTTCCACGACGGCACCGATTTCAACGCTGAAGCCGTCAAGATCAACTTCGACCGCCCGGCCAACCCGGACAACCGCCTGTCGCGCTACATCCAGTTCAGCGTCATCGAAAAGACCGAAGTGGTCGATCCGATGACCATCAAGATCACGCTGAAGAAGCCGTTCTCGGCCTTCATCAACGCGCTGGCCCACCCGGCCGCCATGATGATCTCGCCCGCTGCCCTGGCCAAGTACGGCAAGGAAATCGGCTTCCACCCCGTGGGCACCGGTCCCTTCGAATTCGTCGAATGGAAGCCGGCCGAATACCTGAAGGTCAAGAAGTTCGACGGCTACTGGAAGAAGGGCTACCCCAAGGTCGACACGCTGACCTTCCGCACCGTGACCGACAACAACACCCGCGCCGCCGTGGTGCAGACGGGCGAGGCGCAGTTCGCCTTCCCGGTGCCGTTCGAGCAGGCCGCCGTGCTGAAGAAGAACGACAAGCTGGACGTGGTCGATCACCAGAACTCGATCATGGCGCGCTACCTGTCGATGAACACGCAGCAAAAGCCCTTCGACAACGTCAAGGTGCGTGAAGCCATCAATTACGCCATCAACAAGGAAGCCCTGGCCAAGGTCGCTTTCTCGGGCTACGCCACCATTGTGGACGGCGTCGTGCCGACGGGCGTGGACTTCGCCCACAAGACGGGTCCGTGGCCCTACGACATCAAGAAGGCCAAGGCCCTGCTGGCCGAAGCCGGCTACCCCAACGGCTTCGAAAGCCAGCTGTGGTCCGCCTATAACGACGGCACCTCGGTGAAGGTGGTCCAGTTCCTGCAGCAGCAGCTGGCGCAAGTCGGCATCAAGGTGTCGGTCGAAGTGCTGGAATCGGGCCAACGCGTGCAGCGCGTGCAGCAGGTGCAGAAGCCTGAGGACGCCAAGGTCCGCATGTACTACGCCGGCTGGTCGTCCTCGACCGGCGAAGCCGACTGGGGCCTGCGTCCGCTGCTGACCACCGCCGCCTTCCCGCCGGTGCTCAACAACGTGTCGTACTACTCGAACAAGTCGGTGGACGACGGCATCCAGCAAGCCCTGGCCACGACCGACCGCGCCAAGAAGACCGAAATCTACAAGAACGTTCAGGAAACCATCTGGAAGGACGCCCCGTGGGCCTTCCTGGTGACCCAGAACAACCTGTACGTGAAGTCGAAGAACCTGTCGGGCGTGTACGTTGAGCCGGACACCTCGTTCTGGTTCGGCGACATCGATCTGAAGCAGTAAATCTGGCAGTCACTCTCGGGGCCTTGGCGCCCCTGTAAGGCCACATACGGCGGGGGCGCGGTGTCCCCGCCGATGTTGCAGGAATTTCAATGCTGACCTACATCGTCAAACGTCTTTTGGGCATGATCCCCACGCTGCTGCTGGTGGCCGTGGTCGTGTTCCTGTTTGTGCACATGCTTCCGGGCGACCCGGCGCGACTGGCCGCGGGCCAGGAGGCCGACCAGCAAACCGTCGAGCTCGTGCGCAAGGAACTTGGGCTGGATCTGCCCCTGCCGCAGCAGTTCGTGCGCTACTTCAGCCACATGCTGCAAGGCGACCTGGGTACCTCCTTGCGTACCAAGCGCCCCGTCTCGACCGAAATCGCCGACCGCTTCATGCCCACCTTGTGGCTGACGCTTGCCAGCATGGTCTGGTCAGTGACCTTCGGCATGATCATCGGCATCGTGTCGGCGGTATGGCGCAATCGCTGGCCCGACCGTCTCGGCATGACGCTGGCGGTGTCCGGCATCTCGTTCCCCGCGTTCGCGCTGGGCATGATGCTGATGCAGGTTTTCTCCGTGAATCTGGGCTGGCTGCCTACCGTGGGCGCCTCGACCTGGCAACACTACATTCTTCCGTCCATTACGCTGGGCGCCGCAGTGGCTGCCGTGATGGCGCGTTTCACCCGGGCTTCCTTCGTGGAAGTCATCCAGGAAGACTTCGTGCGGACCGCCCGCGCCAAGGGCCTGACCGAGCGCCGCGTCGTGATCAAGCACGCGCTGCGCAATGCGCTGATTCCCGTGGTCACCATGATGGGCCTGCAGTTCGGCTTCCTGTTGGGCGGCTCGATCGTGGTCGAGACGGTGTTCAACTGGCCCGGCCTCGGCCGCCTGCTGGTGGACGCCGTGACCCAGCGCGACTATCCGGTGATCCAGGGCCTGGTGCTGCTGTTCTCGCTGGAATTCATCCTGATCAACCTGATTGTCGACGTGCTCTACGGCGTCATCAATCCCAGCATCCGTTATAAGTGAGGCGGCCATGAGCAACACGACACCCGCCACGACCATCGCCGCCGCTCCCAAGAACGACGTGCGCACGCCCGCCACCGAGTTCTGGCGCAAATTCAAGAAGCAGAAGCTCGCCGTCGGCGCCGGCATCTTCGTCCTGCTGCTGGTCGTCGTCGCGATCTTCGCGCCGTGGATCGTGCCGTTCGACGCGGAGAACTTCTTCGACTACGACGCCCTGAACGCCGGGCCTTCCACCACCCATTGGCTGGGCGTGGATTCGCTGGGCCGCGACATCTTCAGCCGCATCATCATGGGCGCGCGCATTTCGCTGGCCGCGGGCTTCCTGTCGGTCGCCATGGGCGCCGTCGTCGGCACCTTCATGGGCCTGATGGCGGGCTACTACGAGGGCTGGTGGGAACGCATTACGATGCGCATCTCCGACGTGCTGCTGGCGTTCCCCGGCATGCTGCTGGCGATTGGCGTGGTCGCCATCCTGGGTTCCAGCATGATCAACGTGATCGTGGCCGTGGCTGTGTTCAGCGTGCCGGCGTTTGCCCGCCTGGTGCGCGGCAACACGCTGTCGATCAAGCAGATGACCTACGTCGAGGCGGTCAAGAGCGTGGGCGCGTCCGACTGGACCATCATCATGCGCCACATCCTGCCCGGCACGATCTCGCCCATCGTGGTGTACGGCACGATGCGCATCGGCACCTCCATCATCACCGCGGCCAGCCTGTCGTTCCTGGGCATGGGCGCATCGCCTCCCACCCCGGAGTGGGGCGCGATGCTGAATGAAGCGCGCGCCGACATGGTGATTGCCCCGCACGTGGCGATCTTCCCGGCGCTGGCGATCTTCCTGACCGTTCTAGCGTTCAACCTGCTGGGCGACGGCCTGCGCGACGCGCTCGATCCCAAGATCGACCGCAAGTAAGCCTGCCGCCGGCCCTCTGCGGAGTGCCGGCATGGAGGGCGGTCTTTTCCGCCGCCGCCCCAGTTCGCGACGCGCGCTGCCTAGTGCGCGCAGCGGACCCAGGGCGGCGGCGTTTTGCATTCTGGAGCGTGGCGACACGTAGCGAACATGGACAAACAAGCGCTGGACATCCCCCGCATCGGCATACTGCCCTCGGGACCGCTGGATTCGATCTGCGATGTAGGCGAGGTTAGCGT
This sequence comes from Achromobacter sp., assembly GCF_036567245.1. GTDB lineage: Bacteria > Pseudomonadota > Gammaproteobacteria > Burkholderiales > Burkholderiaceae_B > Achromobacter. The sequence goes on from NZ_DATCUY010000073.1 coordinate 10,369, forward strand.
CGGCCACCGCACGCTGGCCGACGGCCCGCTGCAGACCGGCGTGACCGTGGTGCGTCCGCATGGCGGCGACGCCTATCTGGACAAAGTGCCGGCCGCCGCGACCGTCTTGAACGGCTTTGGCAAGAGCACCGGCTTGATCCAGGTGCAGGAGCTGGGCGTCCTGGAAACGCCCATCGCGCTGACCAACACCTTTGGCGTCGGCACGGTGGCCAACGCGCAGATCCGCGCCGCGGTCGCGGCCAACCCCGGCATCGGCCGCGGCATGGCTACCGTCAACCCGCTGGTCTTCGAGTGCAACGATGGCTATCTGAACGACATCCAGGCGCTGGCGGTCCAGGAGTCGCATTACGCCGACGCTCTGGCCGTCGCGGGCAAGCAGTTCGAGCAGGGCGCGGTCGGCGCGGGTCGGGGCATGTCCTGCTTTTCGTTCAAGGGCGGCATCGGTTCGGCTTCGCGCGTCGCGTCCATCGTGGCGGGGCCGCGCTACACGGTCGGGGCGCTGGTGCTGTCCAACTTTGGCCGGCTGCCCAATCTGACCGTGGCGGGCCGGCCTTTCGGCCGCCGGCTGGCGCAGCAGCTGGACAGCGGCCTGGCGCAGGCGGCAGAGAACGCCGCCATCGTGCCCGAGAAGGGTTCCATCATCCTGCTGCTGGCCACCGACGCGCCGCTGGACGCGCGTCAACTGCGCCGCCTGTCGCTGCGGGCGGGGGCCGGACTGGCCCGCACGGGTTCGGTGTACGGCCATGGCAGCGGGGACATCGCACTGGCGTTTTCCACGGCATACACGGTGCCGCAACTGCCCGAGCAGCCCATGCCGGCGCTGGCGATGCTGCACGAAGCCCGCATCGATCCCCTGTTCGAAGCCGCTACCGAGGCCTGCGAACAGGCCATCATTTCCGCGCTCTGGCATGCCGATGGCGTGACGGGCCGCGACGGCAACCATCGTGCCGCGATCCGCGACGCGGCGCCGCAGTGGCGCCAGTGGCTGTCCGACACCGAATTCTGAAATTCTCCAAGGCTGATTCCATGAAGATCCTGATTTCCACCGATATCGAAGGCGTCGCCGGCGTCTTCCATTCCGAACAAGTGCGCGCCGGCAACGGCGAATACGAGCGCGCCCGCGCCTGGATGACCGCCGAGGCCAACGCGGCCGTGCAGGGCGCGATTGCCGGCGGCGCCGAAGAGATTTTGGTCAACGATTCGCACGGCGGCTTTCGCAATCTGCTGCCCGACGGCCTGGACGAGCGTGCCCGCCTGGTGCTGGGCAAGCCGCGCTACCTCGGCATGATGGGCGGCCTGGAAGAGGGCTGCGACGCCGTCTTCATGATCGGCTACCACTCGCGCTCGCAAGGCCGCGGCATCCTGGCCCACACCATCAACAGCTTCGCCTTCGCCCGCGTGCTCATCAACGGCATGGAACTGGGCGAGGCCGGCCTCTACGGCGCGCTGGCAGGCGAAATGGGCGTGCCCGTCATCCTGGGCACCGGCGACGACGCCTTCATCGCGGAAACCCGCGACACCTTCCCGGGCGCGGAATGGGTGCAGACCAAGGTGGCTCATGGGCAGGGCAGCGGCGTGACCCTGTCGCCGGCCGCTTCGCGCCGCGCGATCGCCGCCGCCGCCGAGACCGCCGTGCGCAACCTGAAGAAAGGAGGATCGGTTCCTTTCCGCATTCCCGCCCCTATAGAATGCCGGTTGCAGACGCAGAGCTCGGCATTGGCCGACCTGTTCTGCATGTGGCCCACGCTGGAACGCGTGGACGGCGTGACCTTGCGATTCACCACGGATAGCATGCAGTCCGCCGTCCGCACGCTGAACAGCCTGGCCGCCATGTCTTTCATGTTGCGCTAAGGATCCCACCCCCCATGTCTAGCACCGACGCCCGTATCGCCCAATTGCGGCAGGCCATGAGCCGCCGCGGCCTGTCCGCCTATGTCGTTCCCTCCTCGGACCCGCATCTGTCCGAGTACCTGCCCGCGCGCTGGCAGGGGCGGCGCTGGTTGTCCGGTTTCACGGGCTCGGTCGGCACGCTGGTGGTCACGGCCGATTTCGCCGGCCTGTGGGTGGATAGCCGCTATTGGGTGCAGGCCGAGGCGCAGTTGGCCGGCACCGGCGTGCAGCTGATGAAGATCGCGCTGGCCACCACGCCTGGCCATGTGGACTGGCTGGCCGCCAACACGAAGGCGGGCGAGGTCATCGGGGTGGACGGGCAGGTGCTGGGCCTGGGCGCTTTCCGCGCCCTGTCGGCGGCCGCGGCCTCCGCCGGCGCCGTCCTGGAAATCCGCGAGGATCTGTTGGATGAGGTCTGGGCGGACCGCGCCGGCCTGCCTGGCGCCGCCATCTATGAACACGTGGCCCCCGAGGCCTGCGTGACCCGCGCCGACAAGCTGGCGCAGGTGCGCGAGGCCATGCGCGCGCATGGCGCCGACGTGCATTTCATCAGCACCCTGGACGACATCGCCTGGCTCTTCAACCTGCGCGGCGCGGACGTGGACTACAACCCGGTGTTCGTCGGCCATGCGCTGATCGGCCTGGACCACGCCACGCTGTTCGTGGCCGACGGCAAGATCGACGACGCCCTGCGCGCCGTCCTGGCTGCCGATGGCGTGGAAGTGGCCGGCTATGCCCAGGCCGCCGACGCGCTGGCCTCGCTGGAGCTGGACCAGAAGCTGCTGATCGATCCGGCCCGCGTGACCTGCGGCGTATTCCACGCCATGGATCCCGCCGTGCCGCGCATCGAAGCCATCAACCCGTCCACCTTGCTGAAGTCGCGCAAGACCGACGCCGAACTGGCAAATGTGCGCCAGGCCATGGCGCAGGATGGCGCCGCGCTCTGTGAATTCTTCGCCTGGTTCGAAGGCGCGCTGGGCAATGAAACCATCACCGAGCTGACCATCGACGAGCAGATCACCGCTGCGCGCGCGCGCCGGCCGGCCTACGTCTGCCCCAGCTTCGCCACCATTGCCGGCTTCAACGCCAACGGCGCGATGCCGCACTACCGTGCCACCCAGGAATCGCACGCGACCATCGAAGGCGATGGCCTGCTGTTGATCGACTCGGGCGGCCAGTACCTGGGCGGCACCACCGATATCACCCGGGTGGTCGCGGTGGGCACGCCCAGCGCCGACCAGAAGGTGGACTTCACGCTGGTGCTCAAGGGCATGATCGCGCTGTCGCGCGCCTCGTTCCCGCGCGGCACGCCTTCGCCCATGCTGGACGCCATCGCGCGCGCTCCCATCTGGGAAGGCGGCGCGGAGTACGGCCACGGCACGGGCCATGGCGTGGGTTACTTCCTGAACGTGCACGAAGGCCCGCAGGTCATTTCCTACCGCGCAATGCCCGGTCCGCACACCGCGATGGAGCCGGGCATGATCACTTCCAACGAGCCGGGCATCTACCGGCCGGGCCGCTGGGGCGTGCGCATCGAGAACCTGGTCGCCAACCGCAGCTGGCTGACCTCCGAACTCGGTGAATTCCTGTGCTTTGAAACGCTGACGCAGTGCCCGATCGACACGCGCTGCATCGAACCGTCGCTGCTGCGTGCTGATGAAATCGCCTGGCTCAACGACTACCACAAGACGGTGTTCGAGCGTCTGTCGCCGCTGGTCGCAGGAGAGGCGCTGGCCTGGCTGGAGCGCCGCACCGCGGCGATCTGAACCACTGCGCGAGCGCATGAAAAAGGCCGCGGGCATGATGCTCGCGGCCTTTTTTTGTGGGCGAAGCCGGCTCAGCCTTGCGGCGTGGCGGCCTTGGCGCCGCGGTACAGCACCAGCCGGCCTATCAGGCAGCCCAGGGCCAGCAGCGCGCCGTAGGCCAGCAGCGTCATGACAGCGGCCGCATGGGATTCCGAGGCGCGGATCAACTGGCCCCAGGTCATCGCCCGGACGACCAGGAATCCCAGGCCTATGCCTAGCGCCTGGGCCAACCAGAATGCGATGGTGCCGTGGGCGACGGCCCGTCCAAAGCGGGCCGTGCCGATCGGACGCGGCAGGGTTTTCAGGCAGACCAGGACGCACAGCGCCAGCAGGACCGCGGGCAGGGCCAGATAGCCCAGCGCGAACTCCGTCCAGCCTGCGCCCGGGGCCTGCATCTGAAGGAAACTGCCCACCGAGATTGAAACGGTCAGTTGCCAGACCAGCACGGTCAGTCCGGTGACCCAGGCGGCATGGCGCCGTTCGTAGGCGGGGCCGCCGGCCGGGCCTGCGGGCTGCACGGTCCAGGCGGCAATGCGCACGATGACGCAGATGCCGATGATCTCCAGCACGATGGTCACAAGCTTGGTGATGATGTTCAGCGTCAGGAACTGCCCGATCATGCCGACGCCGAACCGCTCCTGCAGTACGTCGAGGTTGTCCATGACGAAGCGCATCAAGGTGTTCTGCAGGAAGGCCATGCCCGCCGCCACGGCCAGGGTGTAGAGCAGGAACAGGGCGATGAAGGTGCCGTACAGCTTGCGGGGTTCATCGACCGCCGTGGTGTCATGGCGTGCCAGCCAGCCGCGCATGGCCCCCCAGGTGGCCAATCCGGCGATTGCCGCGCCCGCGACGATATGGGCCAGGAGCGGCGCCAGGAACTGGGGTTGGCTATACATCTCCTGCAAGTGCTCGTACCGGGGCAGGGCGAGCATGCTATAGGACTGGACCAGCGCGGAGTAGGCCAGCCGCAGGAAAACGGCAGTCAGCGCGAGGCGCCAGGCGAGCGAGTAGGAGGATCGGGCAGGATCGGTCATCGGCAAAGGAAGGAAGTGTTGAGAAAAAACAGCAACCGAAAAAATAGGGATCGAACATAGCACGGCGCTGTGCCGCGCCACACAACGCGATGGCCCCCGCGGCAATTCGAGTGCTGCCAAATGTTACGCCCCGGAGCTAGGGGAAAACCCAAATAAGCCCCGCCTCCCGGCTATAATCCAAATTTCCCGCACGCGCCCGCTCGTCCCGGGTGCTCATTACGATGACCAAATACGTATTTGTCACCGGCGGTGTGGTGTCTTCCCTGGGCAAAGGCATCGCCGCTGCGTCGCTCGCCGCCATCCTCGAGTCGCGTGGCCTGCAAGTCACCATGCTGAAGCTCGACCCGTACATCAACGTCGATCCGGGCACCATGAGCCCGTTCCAGCATGGCGAGGTGTTCGTCACGGAAGACGGCGCCGAAACCGACCTGGACCTTGGCCACTACGAGCGTTTCATTTCCGCTCGCATGCACAAGGTGAACAACTTCACCACCGGCCAGATCTACGAATCCGTGCTCCGCAAGGAGCGCCGCGGCGATTATCTGGGCAAGACCGTCCAGGTCATTCCGCACATCACCAACGAAATCCAGGACTTCATCGCCCGTGGCGCCGAAGCCGGCTGGAATGGCAACACCGACGTCGCGATCGTTGAGATCGGCGGCACCGTGGGTGACATCGAGTCCCTGCCGTTCCTGGAGGCCGCGCGCCAGATGAGCCTGCGCATGGGCCGCAACAATGCCGCCTTTGTGCACCTGACCCTGGTGCCCTTCATCGCGTCGGCCGGCGAACTCAAGACCAAGCCGACCCAGCACTCGGTGCAGAAGCTGCGCGAAATCGGCATCTACCCGAACGCGTTGCTGTGCCGCGCCGACCGCCGCATCCCGGACGACGAGCGCGCCAAGATCTCGATGTTCTCCAACGTGCCCCTGGACGCGGTCATTTCCGTCTGGGACGCCGACTCGATCTACAAGATCCCGGCCATGCTGCATGCGCAGGGCGTGGACAACATCGTCTGCGAAGCGCTGGGCCTGACCCCGCCGCCCGCCGACCTGTCCATGTGGGACAACCTGGTCGAGGCGCTGGAGCACCCGCAGCACCAGCTCACCATCGGCATGGTCGGCAAGTACGTCGACCTGACCGAGTCGTACAAGTCTCTGACGGAAGCCCTGGTCCACGCCGGCATCCACACGCGCTCGAAGATCAACATCGAGTACATCGACTCCGAAGACATCGAAACCCGCGGCACCGACCAGCTCAAGCACCTGGACGCCATCCTGGTTCCGGGCGGCTTCGGCAAGCGCGGCACCGAAGGCAAGATCGCCGCGATCCGCTACGCCCGTGAAAACGGCGTGCCTTACCTGGGCATCTGCCTGGGCATGCAGCTGGCCGTCATCGAGTTCGCGCGCCACGTCGCCGGCCTGGGCGGCGCCAACAGCACGGAATTCGACCCCTCGGCGCCGCACCCCGTGGTGGCCCTGATTACCGAGTGGATGGACCGCGAAGGCAAGGTCGAAAAGCGCGACAACTCGTCCGACCTGGGCGGCACGATGCGCAAGGGCGCGCAGCGCGTGCCGATCAAGCCGGGCACCCGCGCGCAGACCATCTATGGCGACGAAGTGAACGAGCGTCACCGCCATCGCTACGAGGTCAACAACGTGTATGTGCCGCGCCTGGAAGAGGCCGGCATGGTGATCAGCGCCCGCACGCCGACCGAGAATCTGCCGGAAATGATGGAATTGCCCGACCATCCGTGGTTCGTGGGCGTGCAGTTCCACCCCGAATTCACGTCCACTCCGCGTGACGGCCACCCGTTGTTCAGCAGCTATATCCGCGCCGCCATCGAGCAGAAGGCTCGCCGCGGCCAGGAGGCGTAATGCGCGCCTGCGGTCTGGAGTTCCGTAAGCGGATCTTCGGGACCGCGGGCCGCCGCCCCAGCGCCGCCCTGTACGGCGGCGCTGCTTTCGGATACAACCAATTAGCATCGGATATGCGTCGCCCGGCCGCCTTGCGCGACACTGGCGGCATTGCCGTATCCGGCGTCAGACCGAAACCAACGCAACTGCTCTGAAGGAATCCCATGAGTGCCTACCTCATCGCCGACGTCTCAGTGACCAAGCCCGCGCAGTACGAGGATTACAAGCGTCTGTCCACGCTCGCGATGCGCGCGTACGATGCGAAGATCCTGGTGCGCGGGGGCGATTCCAGGCACCTCGAGGGCCGTGAGCCTGGCCGTACCGTCGTCATGGAGTTTCCCTCCATGACCGCGGCCCAGGCTTTCTACGACTCCTGGCAGTACCGCCGTGCCCGCAATGCCCGCGAAGGTGCGGCTGTCATGAATATGTTTATCGTTCAGGGAATGTAAAGTCATGAGTGCTATCGTCGATATCATCGGCCGCGAGATTCTGGATTCGCGCGGCAACCCCACCGTCGAATGCGATGTGCTGCTGGAGTCCGGCGCCATGGGCCGTGCGGCAGTGCCGTCGGGCGCCTCCACCGGCGCGCGCGAAGCCATCGAGCTGCGCGACGGCGACAAGAGCCGTTATCTGGGCAAGGGCGTGCTGCGCGCCGTCGAGAACCTGAATACGGAAATCTCGGAAGCCCTGATGGGCCTGGACGCCCAGGAACAGACCTTCGTCGATCGCACCCTGATCGAGCTGGACGGCACCGAATCCAAGGAACGCCTGGGCGCCAACGCCATCCTGGCCGCCTCCATGGCCGTGGCCCGCGCCGCCGCCGACGAGTCGGGCCTGTCCCTGTACCGCTATTTCGGCGGCAGCGGCCCCATGAGCATGCCCGTGCCGATGATGAACGTCATCAACGGCGGCGCGCACGCCAACAACACGCTGGACCTGCAGGAACTGATGATTCTGCCGGTGGGCGCAGGCAGCTTCCGCGAAGCCCTGCGTTGGGGCGCCGAAGTCTTCCACATGCTCAAGAAGCTGATCCACGGCCAGGGCATGTCCACGGCCGTGGGCGACGAGGGCGGTTTCGCGCCCAATGTGCCCAGCCACGAGGCCGCCATCCAGCTGATCCTGAAGGCCATCACCGAAGCCGGCTACGAGCCGGGCACGCAGATCGCCCTGGGCCTGGATTGCGCCAGCTCCGAGTTCTACCGCGACGGCAAGTACACGCTGGCCGGCGAAGGCGGCATCTCGCTGTCCTCGCAGGAATTCACCAACCTGCTGGCCACCTGGTGCGACAAGTACCCCATCATCTCCATCGAAGACGGCATGGCCGAAAACGACTGGGAAGGCTGGAAACTGCTGACCGACCAGTTGGGCAAGAAGGTGCAATTGGTGGGCGACGACTTGTTCGTCACCAACACCAAGATCCTGCGCGAAGGCATCCAGAAGGGCGTGGCCAACTCGATCCTCATCAAGATCAACCAGATCGGCACCCTGACCGAGACCTTCGCCGCCATCGAAATGGCCAAGCGCGCCGGCTACACCGCCGTCGTGTCGCACCGTTCGGGCGAAACCGAGGACTCCACCATCGCCGACATCGCCGTGGCGACCAACGCCATGCAGATCAAGACGGGTTCGCTGTCCCGCTCGGACCGCATGGCCAAGTACAACCAGCTCCTGCGCATCGAGGAAGAGCTGGCTGAAGTCGCGTCGTATCCGGGCCTGGAAGCTTTCTACAACCTGCGTTGATGACAAGCTCGGCCCTGGGCGTAAGCCCGGGGCCGCATCCACGCCACGACTGCTGAGGGTTCCCGCGTATGCGCCTGTTGTTCCTGGTGCTGTTCGTGCTGCTAGGCCTGATCCAATACCCGCTGTGGCTGGGTAAGGGCGGGTGGTTCAAGGTCTGGGATCTGCAACGCCAGGTGGCGGAGCAGCGCGAGACCAATGAAGGCCTGCGCGCGCGCAACGCCGCGCTTGAAGCGGAAGTGCGCGACCTCGAAGGCGGCTCCGGCGCCATCGAGGAACGCGCCCGCGGCGAACTGGGCATGATGCGCGACGGCGAGGTGTTCGTGCACATCCTGCCGCAGAACACCCCGGCTCCGGCGGGCGGCGCCTCGCTGGCCGCCGATGCCGTGGCCA
>NZ_DATCUY010000074.1:0-4823 GCF_036567245.1 Achromobacter sp.
CACCAACCACTCGCCCGACGGCATCGACTACGTCATCCCCGGCAACGACGACTCGGCCAAGGCCATCGCGCTGTACGCCAAGGGCATCGCCGACGCCGTGCTGGAAGGCCGCGAACAGAACCTGAACGGTCTGGTCGAAGAACTGGGCGAAGGCCAGGAAGAGTTCGTCGAAGTGCAGGACAACCAGGCCTAAGCCTATTGTCATGTCCGGCGGTTAGCGTCTGGGAGCGGTTCCGAATGCGGGTCCGCTCCCGCCTCGCCGGCAATGCGAAGGTGGGCTCCCATCTTCCTGATCCGCTAGTCGCGGATGTCCCATCGAATCAAACCACTGTCCCGGCTTGCCGGGGCATGTTCTAGCAAATTGGAGCAAACATGGCTGAAATTACCGCTGCCCTGGTCAAGGAACTGCGCGAAAAGACCGACGCCCCCATGATGGAGTGCAAGAAGGCCTTGACGGAAGCCGAGGGCGACCTGGCCCGCGCCGAGGAAATCCTGCGCGTCAAGCTGGGCAACAAGGCCAGCAAGGCTGCCGCCCGCGTCACCGCTGAAGGCCTGATCGGTCTGTTCATCTCCGCCGACGCCAAGAAGGGCGCCGTCATCGAAATCAACTGCGAAACCGACTTCGTCGCCAAGAACGACGACTTCGTCGGCTTCGTGAACAAGCTGGCCGAGCTGGTCGCCACGCAGAACCCCGCCACGGTGGAAGCCCTGTCGGCGCTGCCCTACGGCGACGGCACGGTCGAAACCACCCGCACCGCCCTGATCGGCAAGATCGGCGAAAACATCTCGATCCGCCGCTTCGAGCGCATCGAGACCCCGAACGCGCTGGCCAGCTACGTGCACGGCGGCAAGATCGGCGTGCTGGTCGAATACACCGGCGCGGAAGAAGTGGGCAAGGACCTGGCGATGCACATCGCCGCCACCAAGCCCAAGGCGCTGAACGCCGACGGCGTGAACCCTGCCGACATCGCCGCCGAACGCTCGGTCGCCGAACAGAAGGCCGCCGAATCCGGCAAGCCGGCTGAAATCGTCGCCAAGATGGTCGAAGGCTCGGTCGCGAAGTTCCTGAAGGAAGTCACCCTGCTGTCGCAGCCGTTCGTCAAGAGCGACAAGCACAGCGTTGAGCAGATGCTCAAGGAAAAGGGCGCTTCGATCAGCAAGTTCGTGCTGTTCGTTGTCGGCGAAGGTATCGAGAAGAAGACCAGCGATTTCGCCGCTGAGGTCGCCGCCGCCGCCGCTGGCCGCGCCTGACCCCAGGGTAGTGCTTAAAGGCCGGCGCTAGATTAAATTCTAGTCCGGCCTATTTCTTGTCTTACACTTTCGTCGGATTGTTCTTCGGGATATCACCTATGAGCAGCAGAGCATACAAACGGGTTCTTCTCAAACTTTCCGGCGAGGCGCTGATGGGCGACGATGCATTCGGCATCAACCGCTCCACCATCGTCCGCATGACCGATGAGGTCGCTGAAGTCGCCGCCACCGGCGTCGAATTGGCCATCGTCATCGGCGGGGGCAATATTTTCCGTGGCGTCGCCCCGGGCGCGCAGGGCATGGACCGCGCGACCGCCGACTACATGGGCATGATGGCCACCATCATGAACGCGCTTGCGCTGCAAGACGCGCTCAAGCACAAGGGTGTCGACACCCGTGTGCAATCGGCCTTGAACATCGATCAGGTCGTCGAACCGTACATCCGCCCGAAGGCGCTGCGCTACCTCGAAGAGGGCAAGGTCGTCATCTTCGCGGCAGGTACCGGCAATCCCTTCTTCACCACGGACACGGCCGCTGCATTGCGCGGCGCCGAGATCGGGGCGGAGATCGTGCTGAAGGCCACCAAGGTCGACGGCATCTACAGCGCCGATCCCAACAAGGATCCCACCGCCACGCGTTACTCGCGCATCAGCTTCGACGAAGCGATCGTCCGCCGGCTGGAAGTCATGGACGCCACGGCCTTTGCGCTGTGCCGTGACCAGAAGCTGCCGATCAAAGTGTTTTCGATCAATAAGTCCGGCGCCCTCAAGCGGGTCGTCAGCGGCGAAGACGAAGGCACCTTGGTACACGTCTAAAGAAAAGGAAATTCCATGAGCGTCGCAGAAATCCGCAAATCCGCCGAAGCCAGGATGGCCAAGTCGCTTGACACGCTCAAGACCAACCTGGCCAAGATCCGTACGGGCCGCGCCCATACCGGCATCCTGGACCATGTGCAGGTCGAGTATTACGGCTCGCCCGTGCCGATCAGCCAGGTCGGCAACGTGAACCTCGTGGACGCCCGCACCATCAGCGTGCAGCCCTACGAGAAGAGCATGGCCGCCGCCATTGAAAAGGCGATCCGCGAATCGGATCTGGGCCTGAATCCCATGTCGATGGGCGACACCATCCGCGTGCCGATGCCCGCCCTGACCGAAGAGCGTCGCCGCGATCTGACCAAGGTAGTCCGCAGCGAAGGCGAAGATGCCAAGGTCGCCGTGCGCAACCTGCGTCGCGAAGCCAACGAAGCGCTGAAGAAGCTGGTCAAGGACAAGGAAATCTCCGAGGACGACGAACGCCGTTCGCAGGATGATGTCCAGAAGCTGACCGACCGCAGCGTGGCCGAGATCGACAAGATGGTCACGCAGAAAGAAGCGGAAATCATGACCGTATAATTCCTGGATGCCTCCAGGGTATTCGGCTTGGCCGTATCCCTGGAGACCAGGATTTCCTGCCTGAGCGCCGTCCTGTCCATTGTTCCGCAGCATTGCTGCGCTGCGGTGGAACGACGGCGCAGGCTTTTCTTCCCGTATTTCCGTTTACGCCGTTTCACCGCGCGCACCCCAGACCAATGGCAACCAGTTCGACCCAGGCGGTTCCCGCCACTCGCGACATTCCCGAGCATGTGGCCATCATCATGGATGGCAATGGCCGGTGGGCGACGAGGCGGCTGCTACCGCGCACCGCGGGCCACGCCAAGGGCGTGCAGGCGGTGCGGCGCGTCGTCGAGGCCTGCGGCCGCGCTGGCGTGCGCTATCTGACGCTGTTCGCCTTCAGTTCCGAGAACTGGCGCCGTCCCGTCGAGGAGGTGTCGCTGCTGATGCGCCTGTTCGTGCAGGCGTTGGAGCGCGAGATCGGCAAGCTGGATGAGCAGGGCGTGCGCTTGCACGTCATTGGCGACCTGTCCGCCTTTGAGCCCCGCCTGCAAGAGTTGATCTTCGCCGCTCAGGAACGCACCGCGCACAACGACCGACTGCATCTGACGGTCGCCGCCAACTATGGCGGACGCTGGGACATCCTGCAGGCCACCCGCGCCATGCTGGCTGCCGAGCCGGGCCTGGCCGCGCAACCTCAACTGGTGGATGAGGAGCGCCTGTCCCGGCACCTGTCCATGTCCTGGGCCCCCGAGCCCGACCTGTTCATCCGCACCGGCGGCGAACAGCGCATTTCCAATTTCCTGATCTGGCAGATGGCTTACGCGGAGTTCTACTTCACGGACCGCTACTGGCCGGACTTCGGCGCCGCCGAACTCGCGGCCGCCTTTGACTGGTATCGCACGCGCGAGCGCCGTTTCGGCCGCACCAGCGCGCAACTCAGCGAAGACGGCGCGCAGTAAACGGACGACCTGCGCGTCTTGCCAGGGCTGTACACGAGGAGACCGTCATATGTTGGGCCAGCGTATCGTTACCGCAGTCGTTCTGTTGGCCGTTCTGGCTGCCGCAATGGTCAGCGCAAACCCCTGGTGGTTCGTTGCCTTGCTGGCGCTGGCTGCCGCCTGCGCCAACTGGGAGTGGCTGCGCCTGACGCTGCCGCAACCGCCTTCCCCCCTGATTGCCGTCGGCGTCGCCGTCCTGCTGTTCGCAGGCATGCTGGCCTTGACTTCCGCCTGGCTGGCGGGGGGCGGTACGGGGATCGCCGATCCCGCCTGGGTAATGCGCTATCTGGTGCCGGCGGTGGCGGCGGTCTGGCTATTCGGCGGCCTGGCGGCGGTCATACGCGGCCGCTCCGATGCGCCGCCCGCCAGCCTGGGCTGGTCGGTTTTCTCCGTGCCTGCCGCATTCGCCGCCTGGGCCGTGCTGGCGCAGATGTTCGTGGCCCATGGCGCCGGTTTCGTGGTGTCGCTGCTGGCGCTGGTCTGGGTCGCCGATATCGCCGCATATTTTGCCGGCAGGGCGTTCGGCAAGCGTAAACTGGCGCCGCGGGTCAGTCCGGGCAAGACGATCGCGGGCGCGGTCGCCGGCGTCCTGGGTGCGGTGGTCTGGATCGGTCTTTCCAGCCTCTGGGAGGGCACTTACGGCCATGCGCTGGTCGCGCGCTGGACCTTCTGGCTGGCCCTGCCCATCGCTGCGCTGCTGGGCGTGGTGTCGATCGTCGGAGACCTGTTCGAGTCGCTGCTCAAGCGGCGCGCCGGCCGCAAGGATTCCAGCACGCTGCTGCCCGGCCATGGCGGGGTCTATGACCGCATCGACGCGATTCTCCCGGTCGCGCCGTTTGCGCTACTTTTGTCTGGAGTGTTGTTTTGACGGCTTTTCAACGCGTCGTCGTGCTGGGATCGACCGGTTCGATCGGTGAAAGCACGCTGGATGTGATCGCCCGCCACCCCGAGCGCCTGGCGGTTTATGCCTTGTCGGCGTACAGCCAGATGACGCGCCTGGCAGAGCAGGCGCAGGCCAGCCGCGCGGCAGTCGTGGTGGTGCCCGACGGGGCGGCCCGCAAGAAGTTCATTGCCGCCTGGGCCGGCGGCCAGCCTATGCCGGAGATCCGGGTGGGCGCGCAGGCGCTGGCCGATACCGCCGCCGATCCCCAATGCGACTCGGTCATGGCGGCCATCGTGGGCGCCGCGGGCCTGCCCGCCG
>NZ_DATCUY010000075.1:0-7099 GCF_036567245.1 Achromobacter sp.
GCCGATGGTGCCGCCGGCGCCGCCGACGTTCTCGACCACCACGCTCTGGCCCAGGCGCTTGGCCAGTTCTTCGCCGAACAGGCGCGCGGTCAAGTCCACGCTGCCGCCCGCCGGATAACCGACCACCAGCGAAATGGCGCGCTCAGGATAATCCGCGTGCGCGGAAGGCGCCGCGGCAAGCGCGGAAACGGCACAGAGCGCGGCTAGCGCGCCGCGCAACGGATGCAGGACGGATTTCATGTTTTCTCCCTGGGGTGCTATGGCGGACGGCGGCGCCGTCTCATTTGATGTTTCGGGAGCTATTCTCGGACGTACACCAGGGACATCCCGTGCCAAGTCAGCACATGCTGGTGCGGATTCAGCACGCGCAGGCCATGCGCCAGGCGGATTCAGGCCTTGCGGCTGGCCGTGGCTTCCCAGGCCGCTTCGGCCAGGTCCGCCAGCCGCGCCCGCGAACGGTACAGCCGCACCTCGAAGGAGATCTCCTCGCTGCGGCCGCCCAGGGCGGCCAGCGCGCCGCGACGGCAATCCGCCGCCACCATGGACCAGGGCAGCCAGGCCACCCCCAGCCCCTTGGCGACCGCGCCATGCGCGGCATCCAGCGAATCGCTGCGCAGGAACGGAGCCAGGGCATAGGGCGTGGCCTCCAGGCGGTCGCCGACGATGCGCTCCATCGCCAGGCCGCCCGCATAAGTGATCAAGGGCACCGACGGTCCGCCTTCCTGCAGCGCGTAGCGCGGCCGGCCACGGGAATCCGCCTGGCTGACCGGCACCAGCTTGTCCGTGCCCAAGGTCATGTAGCGGTAGCGCCCGGGACTCAGCTGCACTGACAGGGCCGGATGCTCGTAGCAGCACAGCAGGTCCACGCGGCCCTGCTCCAGCCGGGCCGCCATGTCCTGCATCATGCCGGTGGACAGCTCGACCTGCGTGCCCTCGGTCAGCACCTTGGGCGTGCGGTGGCGCAGGCGCGCGATCCAGTCCGCCACCAGCGTGCGGGCCAGGCTGCGGCCAGTCGCGATGCGCAACACGGCCTCGCCGCCTGCGCCGAAGCTGCGGATGCGATGGCGCACCTGCCCCATCTGCTCCACTACCTGGGTCGCCGTCTTGAGCAAAGCCTCGCCCTCGGCGGTCAGGACCACGGGCAGGCGCTGGCGCTCGATCAGCGGCGCGCCGGCCCAGGCCTCCAGCGCGCGGATGCGCCGGCCAAAAGCCGGATGCGTGACGTGGCGCAGTTCGGCCGCGCGCACGAAGCTGCCGGTCTGCGCCAGGGCAATCAGGTCTTCAAGAAGTTTCAGGTCGGCCATGGGCGCCAAGCTTACGCCATCGGCCCCCCGCTCACCTTGCGCCCAGCCCCATCATCGCCAGGGTGGCGCGGGTCAGGTCGCTGTCCGGGTCTTCCAGTTCATTGACCAGGTCGAAATGGTTGCAGTGCGGCGTCGGGATGCGGGTGGACGCCAGGCCCGCGGCATTCCAGGCCGCTTCGTATGCCGCCGTCTGGTTCTTGAAGCCCTGGGTCTCCAGCCCGCCCACCGCCAGCAGCATCGGACCCGCGCGTTCCGGCAGATGGAAGATCGGGCTTTGATGCGCCGCCTGCTCGGGCGTCAGCTGCAACCAAGTGTTCGGCAGCACATCGCACAAGGGCCGCAGATCGAACAGCCCGCTGAGCGCCAGAGTGCCCTTGATCACATCATCCGGCACGCCATAGCGCGCCGGCCAGCCCGGCGCGACCAGCATGCCGGCCAGATGGCCGCCCGCCGAGCTGCCGCTGACGTAGATCCGTTCGGGGTCCACGCCATAGGTGGCCACGTTACGGTACAGCCAGGCCACGGCGGAGCGCACTTCGCGCACCACTTCACCCAGCGTGGCTTCGGGCACCAGCGTGTATTCCAAAGTGGCGACGGCAGCGCCCGCGGCGTTGAAGGCCTCGGCCATGACCGGCGCGTCTTCCTTGCGCTGCGCGCGCCAGTAGCCGCCGTGGATGAACACGAACAGCGGCGCGGGCGCCTGCGAGGCGGCGGGCAGGAACAGGTCCAGCCTTTCGTCCTGGCCCATGCCGTAATGCAGGTCCAGCACGCCGGGGCGACGCGTACGCACCCGGGCCGAGGACTCGGCATAGCGGCGCACGCAGGCGTCGAAATCCGGCACCGATTCGCGTGCGTTGTACTGCACCTCGCGCTCGGCGATGGTGGGGAAGAAGAGGTCGATGTCGGAGTTATGCATGCCTGGCCTGCGATTGGAGCTGCGATTGGGGCTGGGAAATGATGCGTTCGATGAACTGCGCGGTCTTGCGGTAGTGCGCGGCCAGCATGGCGACGGAGCCTTCCACGTCGCGCGAGATGGCGGCGTCCAGCAGTTGGCGGTGTTCGTCGTCCACGCTGCGCTCCGGCCCGTACGCAGTTGCGCCAGCGCGCGCCGGGCGGCGGTAGCGCTCGGTCTGCGCATAGAGCTGGGTCGACAGGTCCAGCAGCCAGTGGGAACGGCACGCGCCGATCAGCGCGTGGTGGAATTCCAGGTGACGCGCCTCCAGCAGCTCGTCCAACTCTTCCGACGGCTCGGCGGCGGCCTCGGCGCGCTGCGCGGCCAGGGTCAGCGCATGGTAAGCGCCGACCAGCCGCGTTTCCCAGGCGTCATCGGCATTGGCCAGCGAGCGGCGCAGCGCATCGCAATCGATCAGGATGCGAGTTTCACAGGCATCCCACATTTCCTCGACCGACAAGGGCGCGATGCTGAAGCCGCGCGAGGTGGTGCTGATGACCATGCGTTCGCTGCGCAGGCGGTTGAGGGCCTCGCGGATGGGCGAGAAGCTGCTGCCGTAGCGCTGCTTGAGCAGCTCCAGCCGCAACGACTGGCCCGGCGCGAAGGCGCCGCGCATGATGTCGCGCCGCAGCAGGCGGTAGACCTGCTCCGACAGCGTGATTTCCTCCACGCCGGCGCTCCCGTCCGATCCGGGATCGTCCTGGCGGGAAGCTTTGATTCTAGGCTTCAAGATGGTCTCCAGATGTCAGCGGCCGGGGCGCGTATCCGCGCGCAGGCGGCCCATTCTACCCGCGCCCCGGATCGCGGGCGGCGCATGCCTGTCCCGCTCTCCCGGGTCGCGATACCCGCCGCGCGGCCTGCTCATATGCCCAGGTAACGTTGCGCCAGCCCGGGCTGGGCGGACAGTTCCGCCGGCTGCCCCGACCAGGCCACCCGCCCCTTGTCCACGATGTAGTGGCGGTCCACCAGCGTCGCCATCTCGGGCAGGTTCTTGTCGATGACCAGGATGGTCTGGCCTTCGCCCTTGAGCGCGCGCAGGCAGCGCCAGATCTCCTGCCGGATCAGCGGCGCCAACCCCTCGGTGGCTTCGTCCAGGATCAGGAGCTTGGGGTTGGTCATAAGGGCGCGCCCCACCACCAGCATCTGCTGCTCGCCGCCGGACAAGGTCCGCGACGACTGTCCGCGGCGTTCCTTCAGGCGCGGGAACAGCGTGTAGACGCGCTCCAGGTCCCATCCGCCCGGCGCGGCGCGCGATGTCGCCACCAGATTCTCCTGCACCGTCAGGGACCCGAACACCCGCCGGCCTTCCGGCACCAACCCCACGCCCAGGCGCGCCACGCTGCTGGACGCGGACCGGCCCAGCGTGCGCCCCCGGAACTGCACCGCGCCGCCGGTGGCGGGCAGCATGCCCATCAGGGTCTTGATGGTGGTGGTCTTGCCCATGCCGTTGCGTCCGATCAGCGAGATCACCTCGCCCTCGCTGGCCTCGAATGACATGCCGAACAGCACCTTGCTGGAACCGTAGCCGCCGGTCAGCCCTTCAACCTTCAACATGTTCTTCTCCCAGATAGGCGGCGCGCACCTCCGGATGACGGCGCACCTCCTCGGGCGAGCCGCTGAATACCACACGGCCATAGACCAGCACGCTGATCCGGTCGGCCAGCGCGAAGACCGCGTCCATATCGTGTTCCACCAGCAGGATGCCGTAGTCGCCCTTCATGCCTTGCAAGAGCCGCGTCATGCGCGCCGATTCCTCCGGTCCCATGCCGGCCATGGGCTCGTCCAGCAGCAACAGGCGCGGCGCGCGCGCCAGGGCCACCGCCAGTTCCAGCTGCCGCTTCTCGCCATGCGCCAGGTCCGCCGAACGCACATGGCGGCGGTCCTCCAGCCCCACGTGCGTCAGCCACTGCATGGCCTCGGTCTTCAAGGCGGCGTCATGGCGCGGGTTGGACCAGGCCTGGAAGGCGCGGCCACTCTTGAGCATGCGCGACAGGATCACGTTCTCCAGCGCGGTGTACTCCTGGCACAGTTCGGTGATCTGGAAGGAACGGCCCAGCCCCAGGCGCGCGCGCTCAAAGGCGCGCAGCGCGGTCACGTCCTGCCCGTCCAGGTGGATGGTGCCGGAGTCCGGCCGGATCTCGCCGCAGATCTGCGCGATCAGGGTGGACTTGCCGGCGCCGTTGGGGCCGATGATGGCGTGGATCTCGCCCGCGCGCACGTCCAGGTCCACGCCATTGGTCGCGACCACCGCGTCGAAGGCCTTGCGCAGCTGCGTCAGGCGCAACAGGCTGGCGCTTGCATCAGTCGGCATGACGCGTCTCCAGCAGCTTTCCAAACAGACCCTTCTCGCCCCACAGCACCACCAGTACCAGGATGGGTCCCATGTACAGCAGCCAATGCTCGGTCAGAGACGACAGCATCTGCTCCAACCCCAGGAACACTGCCGCGCCCGCAATCGGGCCCAGCAGCGTGCCCACGCCGCCCAGGATCACGATGGCCATGAGTTCGCCGGACTTGGTCCAGGCCGCCATGTCCGGCGTCACCAGCCCGGCATAGTTGGCCCACAGTACGCCGGCCAGGCCCGTGCCCACCGCCGACAGCACGAAGGCGCTGAGTCGGTACGGCGTGGGTGCCACGCCCAGGTTGATGGAGCGCCGCTCGCTCTGGCGCAGCGCTTGCAGCACCATGCCGAAGCGCGAGTTGGTCACGCGGATGCACAGCAGCGTCCACAAGGTCAGCAGCGCCAGGCACACGTAGTAGAAAACCATGGGGCTTTCAAGATTGATGCCGGGCAGCTCATTGCGCTGCGGAATCATCAGGCCGTCGTCGCCGCCGTAGAACTGCAGCGACACCAGCACGAAGTACACCATCTGGCCGAACGCCAGCGTGATCATGATGAACTGCACGCCGCGCGTGCGCAGTGCCAGATAGCCGAACAGCCAGCCTGCCAGCGCACACACGATGAGCGCTATCGGCCATACCACCAGCGCCGCGTTGCTGCCGGCCCAGCCGAAGATCGGGCCGGCCTCGGCCGTGTGGAAAGCGATGATGCCCACCGCGTAGCCGCCCAGCCCGAAGAACATGGCGTGGCCGAAACTGACCATGGCGCCGTAGCCTATCACCAGGTCCAGGCTGACCGCGGCCAGGCCGTAGATCAAAAAACGCGTCACCACGCCGATCAAGAAGGGCGAGCCCGAGGCCAGCGCCGCGGCTGGCAGCAGGATCAGCACCGCCAGGCCGCCCAGGCCCCAGCGGGCGCGGTTCGTAAGTGTGTATGCCATCTTCATCCTCGCGCCGGAAACAGCCCGCCCGGCTTGGCGATCAGCACGATCGCCATCAACACATAGATGCTGGCCGAAGCCATGCCCGCGGCCAGCGGATCCGCCGTGGCCGGCGAGAACATGGTCGACAGCAGCTGCGGCAGGAACGCGCGCCCCAGGCTGTCCACCATGCCCACCAGCAAAGCGCCGGCCAATGCGCCGCGCACCGAGCCGACGCCACCAATCACGATGACCACGAAGGTGGTGATCAGGATGCGTTCACCCATGCCGATTTCCACCGCCAGGAGCGGCGCAGCCATCACGCCAGCCAGCCCGCACAACAGGGCGCCCAGGCCGAACACCAGCGTGTAGAGCTTGCGGATGTCTATGCCGAGCGCGTCGACCATCTCGCGGTCGTCGGCGCCCGCGCGTATCAGCATGCCGATGCGCGTGCGGTTGACCAGCCACCACAGGCCCACCGCCACCAGCGCGCCGATGGCAATGAACGACAGGCGTATCAGCGGATACTGGAACCCCGGCGCCAGCGTCACCGCGCCTTCCAGGAAAGAGGGAATGCCGACCAGCGGCGGGCGCCGGCCGAAGATCAGGCTGACCGCTTCGTTGGAGAACAGCAGCAGGCCGAAGGTGGCCAGGACCTGGTACAGGTGGTCGCGCTTGTACAGCTTGCGTATCACCAGCACTTCGACCGAAATGCCGTACAGGCCCGCCCCCAGCAGCGCCGCCAGCACGCCCGCGAGGAACGAGCCGGTGGTGCCGATGGCGTAGGCCGCGCAGTAGGCGCCCACCATGTAGAAGGAGCCGTGCGTCAGGTTGACCACGCCCATGATGCCGAAGATCAGCGTCAGTCCGGCCGCCAGCATGAACAGCATGGCGCCGAACTGCAGCCCGTTGAGCAGCTGTTCAAACAGGAGCGTCATGACGGCATCTTGCAGAATTGCGCGTAGGCGTCCTTGTCATCGGACACCAGCTTGCGGACCAGGTGCGGCGACAGGCTGCCGTCGCTGGCCTTCTCGATGCGCATCAGATACAGGTCCTGGATCGGATGCTGATTGGTGTTCATGCTGAACTTGCCGCGCAGCGACGCGAATTCGGGCTTGCGCAGCGCGGCGCGGAAATCCGCCGCCTTGGACAGATCGCCGCCGGTGGCCTTCAGGCCGGCGCCGATCAACTGCGCGGTGTCGTAAGCCTGCATGGCGTAGTCTGTCGGCACGCGGCCGTAGGCGTCCTTGAACGCCTGCACGAAGGCCTTGGATTGCGCGTTGTCGAAGTCCTGCGACCAGATGCCGGTGATGTAAGCTCCGGCCGACGCATCGCCCGTAGCCTGGATCATGCGCGCGTCCATCGAGAAGCTGGGCATCAGCATCGGGATGCTCTTGTTCAGTCCGGCCGCCGCATACTGCTTGACGAAGTTGATGCCGGTGCCGCCCGGATGGAATTGGTAGATGGCTTCCGGCGCCAACGAACGAACGCGCGCCAGTTCCACCGAGAAGTCCGACTGGTCGAGCTTGGTGTAGATCTCGGCGACGACCTCGCCCTTGTAGGTGCGCTTGAAGCCTTCGATC
>NZ_DATCUY010000076.1:0-3886 GCF_036567245.1 Achromobacter sp.
GTTCCTGAACACGCTGCGCAAGGACCATGTGCCCGTGTCGATCTACCTGGTGAACGGCATCAAGCTTCAAGGGCAAATCGAATCCTTCGACCAGTACGTGGTGCTGCTGCGCAATACGGTCACGCAAATGGTCTACAAGCATGCCATTTCCACCGTCGTTCCCGCGCGTGCCGTGAATTTTCAGGTGGAAGTCCCTGCTGAATAATCTCGCTCCAGCTTTACCTTTTATTGCCCGCCGGACGGTACTCGTCGGCGGGCATTTTCGCTTTGGCTCCAATATGGTGCATGTATGCGCGCTTTGATTATCAGCGTGGACCTGGGAGATCCAGACTTCGCGGCCCATGCCGAGGAATTCGCCATGCTGGCCAAAGGCGCTGGCGCGGAAGTCGTCGGCACCTTGACGGCTCGGCGCGACCGGCCCGACGCCAAGTTCTTCATCGGTTCAGGCAAGGCCGATGAAGGCGTGGCGATGGCCCAGGCCTTGCTGGCCGACATCGTTCTTTTCGACCAGCCGCTGTCCCCCGCCCAGCAACGCAATCTGGAACGTGCATTCAACCTGCGCGTGGTGGACCGTGTCGCCCTCATCCTCGACATCTTCGCGCTGCGCGCGAAGAGCCACGAAGGCAAGCTGCAGGTCGAATTGGCGCAACTGCAGCATCTGGCCACGCGCCTGACCCGCATGTGGAGCCACCTGGAACGGCAGCGCGGCGGTATCGGCATGCGCGGGCCGGGTGAGGCTCAGCTCGAAATGGACCGCCGCATTATCGGCGCCAAGGTCAAGGTGCTGCGCGAGCGGCTGGACAGGGTCGAACGCCAGCGCGTGACCCAGCGTCGGGCGCGCGCCCGCGGCGGCGCCTTGTCGGTGTCGCTGGTCGGCTATACCAACGCCGGCAAGTCCACCTTGTTCAATGCCCTGACGCGCGCCGACAGCTATGCCGCTGACCAGCTGTTCGCCACCCTGGATACGACCACGCGCCGTATCTGGATCGAAGCGGCGGGTTCGGTGGTGGTGTCCGACACGGTCGGGTTCATCCGCGACCTGCCTCACGGCCTGATCGCGGCATTCCGTGCCACCCTGGAAGAAACCGTGCATGCCGACCTGCTGCTGCACGTGGTCGATGCCGCCAGCCCGCAGCGCGATGAGCAGATTTTCGAGGTCAACAAGGTGCTGGCCGAAATCGGCGCGGCTTCGATTCCCACCATTCTCGTATACAACAAGATCGATCTGGCCGGATTGGAACCGCGGGTGGAGCGCGACGCACATGGTACGATTGCGCGAGTATTTGTAAGCGCCACCGAGCGCGCCGGTTTGGATGCGTTGCGCGGGGCAATTGCGGAAACCGGACAGATTGTGGGAAACAATGCCGCGAATTATCAAACTCTTCAATCTGAATGACCCCGGCTGGGGTCGTGGGAACAACAATGGCTCCGAGCCGCCGCCCAAGCGGCCTCAAGGCAACGGAGACGGCCCTCCCGACCTGGACGAAGTCTGGCGCGATTTCAACAATCGCATCGGATCGCTGTTCGGGCGCAAGGGCGGGGGCGGCAATAACCGTCCCGGCAACCGTGGCGGCATAACGCCGCCGTCGCCGCGTGGTGCGCGCATCGGCCTGGGGGTGATCGCCCTGGTCGCGGCCGGCATCTGGCTGGCCAGCGGGTTCTACATCGTGCAGGAAGGCCAGGTCGCGGTTGTGACACAGTTCGGCAAGTACAAGTCGACGTCGCAAGCCGGTTTCCAATGGCGCATGCCGTATCCCATCCAGAGCCACGAAATGGTCAACGTGTCGCAGCTGCGCACGTTCGAGGTCGGCTTCCGCGGCGGTGCGCGCAACAAGGTTCTGCCCGAAGCGCTGATGCTCACGACGGACGAGAACATCGTCGATATGCAGTTCGTCGTCCAGTACCGCCTGCGTGCCGACGGCGCGCCCGATTACCTCTTCATGACGCGCGATCCCGATGAATCCGTCCGCCAGGCGTCGGAGACGGCCATGCGCGAAGTCGTGGGCAAGCAGTCGATGGACTTCGTGCTCTACGAGGGCCGCACCACGGTCGCCACGCAAGTGCAGACCCTGATGCAGCAGATCCTGGACCGCTATCAGACTGGCGTGCAGGTCAGCACCGTCGCCATCCAGAACGTGCAGCCGCCCGAGCAGGTGCAAGCCGCGTTCGACGACGCCGTCAAGGCAGGCCAGGACCGTGAGCGCCAGATCAACGAAGGCCAGGCCTACGCCAATCAGGTCGTGCCGCTGGCCAGCGGCCAGGCATCCCGCATGACCGAACAGGCCGAAGGCTACAAGGCCAAGGTCGTCGGCGATGCCCAGGGTAATACTTCGCGCTTCACCAGCATCCTTGGCGAATACGAGAAGTCGCCGGCGGTCATGCGCCAGCGTATGTATCTGGAGAGCATGCAGGAGATCTTCACGCGCGCCAGCAAGGTCATGGTCGACACCAAGAGCAACAACAACATGTTGTATCTGCCCCTGGACAAGATCATGCATCTGGCCGCTCAGGACGCCAGCAAGTCCGGTGTCGCCGGTTCGGGTTCGCCCACGCTGGCTAGCCCGCCCGCCCAGTCGCCGGCGCGCGGCAGCGCCGCGCCGGTGCCTCAGTCTTCCGGCAGCAGCAATAGCAACACGCTGCCCCGCGACCGTACGTCGCGCTAACCCGGAGGAGTCCTGATCATGCAACGTCTCATGCCTATCCTGGTCGGCCTGCTCATCGTGCTGGCCGCCCTTTCTTCCTGCGTCTTCGTCGTGCGCGAGCGCGACTACGCCCTGGTGTTCTCGCTGGGTGAAGTGCGCAGGACCATCAACGAACCCGGCCTTTACTTCAAGGCGCCGCCTCCGTTCCAGAATGTCGTGACGCTCGACAAGCGCATTCTGACCATCGAAACCAACGAAGCCGAACGCATCCAGACTTCCGAAAAGAAGAACCTGCTGATCGATTCGTACGTCAAGTGGCGCATTGCGGATCCCCGCCAGTACTACGTGTCCACCGGCGGCAATGAACGCGTCGCGCAGGAGCGCCTGCAGGCGCTGATCCGCGACGCGCTGAACGCCTCGGTCAACGTGCGCACGGTGCGCGACGTGGTTTCGACCGAACGCGACAAGATCATGGCCGAGATCCTGACCAACGTCGCCAAGCGCGCCGAACCCCTGGGCGTGCAGATTGTCGACGTGCGCCTGCGCCGCATCGAGTTCGCGCCGGAGATTTCGGAATCGGTGTATCGCCGCATGGAAGCGGAGCGTACGCGCGTCGCCAACGAGCTGCGTTCCATCGGTGCCGCCGAAGGCGAAAAGATCCGCGCCGAAGCCGATCGCCAACGTGAAGTGATCGTGGCCCAGGCCTATGCCAAGGCCCAGGGCATCATGGGTGAGGGCGATGCCGCGGCCGCCGCGATCTATTCGCAGGCCTATGGCAAGAACCCGCAGTTCTACACGTACTACAAGAGCCTGGAAGCCTATCGCGCTTCGTTCTCGAAGCCGGGTGACGTGCTGGTCGTCGACCCCAGCTCCAGCTTCTTCCAGTTCATGAAGGACCCCACCGGCGACGCGCTGGCGCCGGTCACCGTGCCGGCCAAGTGATGCGGCTGCGGTAGCGCGGAACGAAAAGCCCCTTGGATTTCCAAGGGGCTTTTTACTGTCGGATGCGGCGGCGAGCTCGTCGCTGAGTAATGAGGGACGGTTTCCCGCCCAGTGCAGGCCGGGTGGCGCTCGTCGCTGAACCATGTACAATACCCCGTAAGCTAGAAAACATTCCGCAGCGGCTGAGCGGGCTTACGCCCCCTCAGCCGCTTTTTCGTTTGGGCGACGCCCACGCATCACTTGGCGTTATTCAGGTAAACATTCATGGGTAACTGGTTGCTGCCCGAGAGCCTTGCCGACGT
>NZ_DATCUY010000077.1:0-4408 GCF_036567245.1 Achromobacter sp.
GGCACGGCGGCCTGCGGCGCGGGCGCCAGGTTGGCGCCTTCCGGGCCGGCCTCGGCCACGGGTTCATCCGCATGCGGATTGGCCGAAGGCGAGGGCAGCCAACCCATCACGGCGGCCACGCCCACCGAACACATGACGATAACGGCGATTGCGGCCGCGGCAACCAGGGGATGTATGGCGCGGCGCGCATTTTCGATTTTGGCGGAAGTATTCATGACGATGCTCCATCGTTACTAACCGGCAGTGGTATAGCACCCTGACGCGGTTTCGGCGTGTTGCGATGGTGACGCTTCTTTGCAGGACCTGCGCTGGTGGACAGCGTTGCCCATTCGTGGACAATAGCCGGATGGATCCCATCACCCTGCCCCAGCTCGAACAGGCCATCAACTACTGGCGCAATATTTCGCCGTCGGTGGGCGAAGAATCCCGCCTGTGCCCCGAGGCTGCCGCGCTGGCCACGCCTTACGCGCTGATGATCATGGCGCACCAGCGCGAGATCCCCGCCGCCGACCTGAGCGACAAGGCCCGCGCCGCGCTGGCCGGCTGGGCCGCTGCCGGCAAGTAAGCCTGGCCCCTGCCTGGGCGGCCCCGCCAGGGCGGCTCCCGCCTGTTCAACCCTTGAGCAGGGCCTTGATGTCCTGCGTCAGGGCTTCCACCCCGATGTTGTTGTTGGCCAGCACGCGCGATTCGCCCTTGCCGTCCAGCAGGTAGAACGCGGCCGTGTGGTCCATGGTGTAGCTGCCGTCCTTGGTGGGGGCCTTGGCGTAATAGGCCTTGAACGACGCGGCGGCCTTCTTGACCTGGTCCGGCGTGCCGGTCAGCCCGAGAAAGCGCGGATCGAAGGCCGTGACGTACTGCTTGAGGACGTCAGGCGTGTCGCGTTCGGGGTCTACCGTGATCAGCAGCACCTGCACGCGGTCGGCGTCCGGGCCCAGCTTCTTCATGACTTCGGTCAACTCGGCTAGCGACGTCGGGCACACGTCCGGACACTGCGTGAAGCCGAAGAACACGACCACCACCTTGCCGGCGAAATCGGACAGCTGGCGCGTCTTGCCGTTGTAGTCGACCAGCTCCATGCTGCGGCCCAACTGGGTGCCGCTGATGTCGCTGCCCTTGAACACGGGTGCGTTGTCGCCGCAGGCGGCCAGGGCAACGGTGAAAGCGGCGGCTGCGCTCGCGCGCAGGACCAGCCGGCGGCTGGCGGAAAACACGGACATCAACAACCTCCAGGGAGTCAGCGCAGCAGGCCGACCCAGTGGTCCACCAGCAGGGCGCCAAACAGCAGCGCCAGGTAGAGTATGGAAAAACGGAACATGCTGCGCGCCAGCTCGTCGCTGTAGGCCCGATACAGCCGCCAGGCGTAGGACACGAACATGCCGCCCAGCACCAGCGCCGACAGCAAGTAGAGTTCGCCGCTCATGCGGATAGCGTAAGGCAGCAGCGTGGTGGCGACCAGCGCCACGCTATACAAAAGGATGTGCAGCCGCGTGAACTGGTTGCCGTGCGTGACCGGCAGCATGGGCAGGCCGGACTTGGCGTAGTCGTGGTTGCGGTAAAGCGCCAGCGCCCAGAAGTGTGGCGGCGTCCAGATGAAGATGATCAGCACCAGGATCCAGGCCTCGGCCGGCACCGAATCCGCCACGGTGGCCCAGCCCAGGGCCGGGGGCATGGCGCCCGACAGGCCGCCGATGACGATGTTCTGCGGCGTGCGCGGCTTGAGGATGACGGTGTAGATGACCGCGTAGCCCACGAAGGTGGCGAAGGTCAGCCACATGGTCAGCGGGTTGACCATGTGATAGAGCACGAACATGCCGGCGCCGCCCAGCAGGCCGGACATGCTCAGCACCTGGAACGACGAAATCGTGCCGCGCGCCGTGCCGCGGCGCGCGGTGCGCAGCATGCGGGCGTCGATTTCCTGTTCGATCAGGCAATTGATGGCGAAGGCGGCCGCGGCCAGCAGCCAGATGCCCAGGGTGCCGAACAGCACCCGGCGCATATCCGGAATGCCCGGCGCCGCCAGGAACATGCCGATCACGGCGCAAAACACCGCCAGCTGCGTCACGCGCGGCTTGGTGAGGACGAAATACTGGCGGAACAATCCGGGCTGAGGAGCGGCAATACTGGTCATAGTGGGCCCTATTTTAAACGCGCACCGAATTGGGGCCGTAGCCCCCGGCGGGCGCACGTCCA
Source organism: Achromobacter sp. (assembly GCF_036567245.1). Taxonomy (GTDB): domain Bacteria; phylum Pseudomonadota; class Gammaproteobacteria; order Burkholderiales; family Burkholderiaceae_B; genus Achromobacter. Next base: position 2,191 of record NZ_DATCUY010000077.1, read on the forward strand.
GCAGTGGACAAACGCACCATCAAAACCACCGCGGCCAGGGTCAGGCCTGCGGCGCCTCCATTGTGCAGCACCGCGATCAACAGCGGCCACTGGAAAAAGATCGTGGTCAGGCCGGTCAGCAGCTGCGCGCCCAGCAGCGCCAGCATCAGCGTGGCAGGGCCGCGCAGGCCAGTCTCGGCGCGCAGGCGCCAAGCCAGTATGCCCAGGTACAGGAACACCACGAAGGCGAAGTTGCGATGGACCCAGTGGATCGCGGTCAGCGCCGGCTGAGAGATCATCTCGCCCGACGGTAGCTCGCCCAGGGCCCGGATGACCGAATAGCCTCCATGGAAATCCATTTCCGGCACCCAGGCCCCGTGGCACATCGGGAAATCCATGCAGGCCAGCGCGGCATAGTTGGTACTGACCCAGCCGCCCAGCGTCACCTGCACCAGCAGCAGCGCGAAGCCCCCAGCCACCCAGGGCTTCCAGCGCGCGGCCGCCGCGGATATGGCCAGATGCGGACGCTCACGCGCGGACAGCCAGGTCATCAGGGCCAGTACCGACAGGCCGAACACCAAGTGCGCGGTCACGACCACGGGCATCAGCTTGTGCGTCACGGTCCAGGCGCCGAACGCGCCCTGCACGCAAACCGCGATCAGCGTCACAACGGCCAGCTTGGGCGAACGGCCCAGCTGGCTGCGATAGCGCCAGGCCATGTAAACGATGCCGATGATCAGCATGCCCAGGATGGTGCCGACATAGCGGTGGATCATTTCGATCCAGGCCTTGGACAGCGTGACCGGGCCGAACGGCATGGCCTGCGACGCTTCGTGGATGTCGCCCATCGCGCCCAGCGGCGTCACGCTGCCGTAGCAACCGGGCCAGTCGGGACAGCCCAGGCCCGAGTCCGTCAGCCGCACGAAGGCGCCGAACATGATCAGGTCCAGCGTCAGGAACCAGGTAAAGAAAACCAGCTTGCGATAACGCGCTTTGATGCGTTCGATTTCCATAAACATCCAATCTGCGGCGCCGCGCGCGATGCGCGCGACGCAATAAAACTATGCGCCTCGACCCGGGCCGCCATGGAGCCGGCTTTGCCGGTCCACGCGCGGCGCCCCCTTGGGGGGGAAGCGCCACAGGCGCTTCGGGGGTGGGCCCATCAACCAATCCTCGAGCTGTAAACCAGCTTGCTGATGTCCTTGCGCACCTTCACGCCATCGGCCTCGGCAGGGTACTGCATCATCAGGTTGCCCAGCGGATCGATCACCCAGATCGGCGCCTCCAGCCCAGGCTGGCCCGCAGCCGTGTCTCGCGCCAGCAGGAACCGCGCCAACTGGTCGGGATTGGCACGCACCATGACCGTGCCCTTATAGGCCTCCAGCACCTTGTCCGGCACCGGCGCATCGTCAGTGATGAACCAGACGCGCGCCAGCCGGTCGACGTTCTTGCCCTGGCTGGCGTGGCTGTTGCGGGCGATGAAGAGCTTGCGGGCGCAGCTTTCCGGGCAGGCGCCGCCGTCTGCGGCCACCAACAGCCACTTGCCCTTCAGGCTTTGCAGGTCAAAGGGCTGGCCGTCCAGCGTGGTCAGCCGCAGTTCGCCAGCCGCGGGCATGGACCGCTGCGGACTCACCAGCGTGCCGTAGTTGCTGGACTCATCGGGCCACCACTGCGGATTCATGTAGACCACGATCGCCGCGACGATAGGCGCCAACGAACACAGGAACACCAGCAGCATCGGCATCAAGGAGCGCTTGCGTGCGGGCTTGGTAGAAGAAAGATCGCGAGCCACTTTGTATCCTGTCGTCTTGCGGGTTAAGAGTCGGCGCCCCGGTCAGGCCCTGGGCGCGTTCTGCGCGCGCCGCATGCGCCGGATGGCGCCCCCCAGCACCACCAGCCATGCGACGGTGGCAATCGAGGCAAAAGCAAACCACTGTACGGCATAGGACGTGTTCTGCTGGAAGTCCACCGACGGCTGCGGCCAGTCCCGCACCAGGCCATCGTCCGCATTGCCCGCGGATTGCGACAACACGGTAGGCAGCAGCGCCAGTCCGGTGGTTTTGGCATAGGCGTCCAGCGGCAGGTTCTGCACCTGCGGCAAGACGCCGTCCGACGCCGGCAGCGCCGCCGGCAAGGCGGACTGCTCCGAACCGCCCAGCGACCAGATCTCGAACAGGCGCGGCACGCGCGGCGACAGCTCGCCCGTCACCGTCTGCGGCCCTGCGGGCGTGGCGGGCAG
>NZ_DATCUY010000078.1:0-1682 GCF_036567245.1 Achromobacter sp.
GAACTGGATTTCTTCGGCCGCGTGAAAAGCCTGAGCGATGCCGCGCTGTCGCGCTACCTGGCGAGCGAGGAAGCGCATCGCGCCGCCACGCTGTCGCTGGTATCGGAAACGGCCACGGCCTATTTCAACCAGCGTTCGCTGGCCGAGCAGCTGCGCCTGACCGAAAGTACGCTGGCGCTGCGCGAGGCCTCGCTCAAGCTCACCCAGCGCCGCTACGACGCGGGGCTGGAAACAGCCGTGGGGCTGCGTACCTCACAGATGCTGGTGGAATCCTCGCGCGCCACGCTCGCCGAACTGAGCCGTGAATACCGCCAGTCCGTGCATACGCTGGGCTTGCTGGCGGGCGACTTTTCGCTGCCACCCGACACCGATGCCGTGACGCTGGAAAGCCAGAGCCTGACGCCGCTGGCCGCTGGCCTGCCTTCGACCCTGCTGATCCGTCGTCCGGACCTGCGCCAGGCCGAGGACACGCTGCGGGCCGCCAATGCCGACATCGGCGCGGCGCGCGCGGCGTTCTTCCCGTCGGTGCAGCTGACGACCGACATCGGCACCACGGCCGGCAGCTTCTCCGATCTGTTCAGTTCCGGCATGGGTACCTGGACCTTCGCGCCCAGGCTGACGCTGCCCATCTTCAATGCGGGACGCAACAGCGCCAACCTGTCGCTGGCGGAAACGCGCAAGGACATCGCGGTGGCCCAATACGAAGGCAGCATCCAGCAGGCCTTCCGTGAGGTGGCCGACGCACTGTCGGCACGCGACACGCTGCGCGCCCAGATCGACGCGCAGCGCAAAGTGCGCGACGCCGACCGCGACCGCCAGCGCCTGACCGAAAGACGCTACGAGCGCGGCGTGGCCAGCTACCTGGAGATGCTGGAAGCGCAGCGCAGCCTGTTCGAGTCCGAACAGGAGTTCATCCGGCTGCAGCAGCGCCGGCTGGTCAACGCGGTGGAGTTGTACAAGGCGCTGGGCGGCTGGGAGCAGCCCGGCTCATGACCGGTCAGCCGGCCTTGTCGATGCGGTAGGCGCAGCGGCGCGCCCCCGTGAGGATGTGCTCTTCGCGCCGCACCCGGACATCTTCTCCCAGCACCTTGTGAAAGAGTTCCAGCTCGCTGCGGCAAAAGCCCATACAGGCTTTGGCCGCGGAACAGATCGGGCAATGGTTCTCAATGAAGAGGTAGTCCGGGCCATCCTTGCGCAGCTCGGCCATGTAGCCTTCGGCGCAACGGACTTCCACCAGCCGCTCCAGCCGTTCCTTCAGGCTGCGGGCGCCCTGCATGGCCTGGCGATAGCTGCCGAGCATGGCGGCCTCGCGCGCCTGGATCAGCTTTTCGACGCCATCCTCGCCGAACACCTGGCGGATGGCGCCCAGCATCTGCACCGTCATTTCGGCATGCGTGTCCGGGAAACGGCCGTGCCCGGCGTCGGTCAGGAACCAGATCTGGGTGGGCCGTCCCCGGCCCGCGCTATGGCTTTCGGAATCCACCAGCCCCTCCGCATGCAAGCGGGCCATCTGCTGGCGCACGGCCTCGGCCGTCACGTCCATGGCGCGGGCGATGACGGCAACGGACTGCGGGCCGCGCGTCTTCAAGGTCATGAGCACGCGGTCCGCGGGTTGATGCTCCCAGACGACGGGATGGGACGGACTGTCAGACATGGATGGGGATTCTCCGGATGTTTGCCTA
>NZ_DATCUY010000079.1:0-2281 GCF_036567245.1 Achromobacter sp.
TGACGACTGGCGCCTGGCGCTGGAGGTGGGCGCCGACGGCGCGCACGTGGGCCGCGAGGACGAAAGCCTGGCGCGCATCCGCGCCGAGGCCGGCCCCGACCTGATCCTGGGCGGTTCCAGCTATGACGACCTGGAGCGCGCGCAGGAACTGCTGGCCGCGGGCGCGGACTACATCGCCTTCGGCGCCATGTACCCCTCCACCGTCAAGCCCGACACCGTGCGCGCGCCGCTCTCGGTCCTGACCGAAGCGCGCCGCCTGACCGACAATTGCGACGCTCCGCGTCCCGCGGTGGTCGCCATTGGCGGCATCACGCCCGACAATGCGCCGCTGGTGGCGCAGGCCGGCGCCGACGCCATCGCCGTCATCACTGCGCTTTTCGAGGCGCCCAGCATCCGCGCCGCCGCGGCCGCATGCTCCGCGCCCTACTCCGCCAACCCCAACCGCAAGCCTTGAACGCCATGTCCAGTAACGCTCAGCTTTTCGAACGCGCCTGCCGCAGCATCCCCGGCGGCGTCAATTCGCCCGTGCGCGCCTTCCGCTCCGTGGGCGGCACGCCGCGCTTCATCAAGCGCGCGCAGGGCCCGTACGTGTGGGACGCGGAAGATAAGCAGTACATCGATTACGTCGGCTCCTGGGGCCCCGCGATCCTCGGCCACTCGCATCCTGAAGTGGTGCGTGCAGTGCAGGAAGCTGCCGTCAACGGCCTGTCCTTCGGCGCCCCGACCGAAGCGGAAATCGAACTGGCCGAAGTGCTGATCTCGCGCCTGCCCTCGCTGGAACAGGTGCGCCTGGTCAGCTCGGGCACGGAAGCGACCATGACGGCCATCCGCCTGGCCCGCGGCGCCACCGGGCGCGCCAAGATCGTGAAATTCGAAGGCTGCTACCACGGCCATTCGGACAGCCTGCTGGTCAAGGCCGGCTCGGGCCTGCTGACCTTCGGCAACCCCAGCTCGGCCGGCGTGCCGCCTGAATTCGTGTCGCACACGCTGACCCTGGAATACAACAACCTGGACGCCGTGCGCGAAGCCTTCGCCCAGCACGGCGCCGACATCGCCTGCATCATCGTCGAGCCGGTCGCCGGCAACATGAACCTGATCAAGCCGGCCCCGGGCTTCCTGGAAGGCCTGCGCGAAGTCTGCACGCAGCACGGCGCGCTGCTTATCTTCGACGAAGTGATGACCGGTTTCCGCGTGGGTCCGCAAGGCGTGCAAGGCCTGACCGGGGTCCAGCCCGACATCACCACGCTGGCCAAGGTGATCGGCGGCGGCATGCCGGTGGGCGCCTTCGGCGGCAGCGCCGAAATCATGAAGAACATCGCGCCGCTGGGCGGCGTCTACCAGGCCGGCACGCTGTCGGGCAACCCGGTGGCCGTGGCCGCGGGCCTGGCCACGATGCGCCTGATCGCCGCTCCCGGCTTCTACGACAAGCTGACCGCCCAGACCGCCAAGCTGGCCCAGGGTCTGCAGGAACGCGCCCGCGCCGCCGGCCTGGCTTTCTCGGCGGACTCGGTGGGCGGCATGTTCGGCATCTACTTCAGCGACCAGGTGCCGACTTCGTTCGCCGAGGTCTCGGCCTGCGACACGGCGGCGTTCAATCGCTTCTTCCACGCCATGCTGGACCACGGCGTGCACTTCGCGCCGTCCGCCTTCGAAGCGGGTTTCGTTTCGGCCACGCACGACGACGCGGTGATCAAATCCACACTGGATATCGCCGAAAAGGTCTTCGCGTCGATGTAAACGACATGAGGGGGCCGGCTCGCGGCCGCTCCCCTCAGGGCGCCTTGTAGTGCTCGTACAGGGCGGTCACATCCCGGACGTATGCCTGGGTTTCCGCATAGGGCGGCACGGCGTCGTACTTGCGCACCGCCCCTTCCCCCGCGTTATAGGCCGCCAGCGCCAGATCCAGCCTGCCCGGGTACTGGTCGATCAGGCGACGCAAATGACGCGAACCCGCGTTCACATTGGTCGCGGGGTCCACCAGGGCGGTCTCCACATCCGCCACCGACAACAGCGGCGCCGCCGTGGCTGGCATCAGTTGCATCAGGCCCAACGCCCCCTTGGGCGAGCGCGCATCGCTGCGGAAGCCCGATTCAATCGCAATCACTGCCGTCAGCAGGGCCTGGTCCACGCCCGACTCCCGCGCCGCCCGCGCAATCAGCCCGTCATGCGCCTGCGGCACCTTGAGGTCGCCCCAGCGCTGCGCGCGCGTGGCCGAGGCCAGCGTCACCAGGCGCGCGCCGTCGCCGGACTTGGGCTCGCAGTCCAGACAGACCTTCATGCC
>NZ_DATCUY010000080.1:0-21488 GCF_036567245.1 Achromobacter sp.
GCCGGGTGGCGTGCTCGCACCAATGCTGGTCCGCGCCGCTGCGCCCGCCGTCCTCGGCATAAGTTCGATAGACCGGAAAGGCAGTCAGCCAGGCGGACAGCACGCGGTCTATCGACACCGCGCTCCAATCGCGGGTCTGGCGGTGTTGCCGCGCTACCCGTTCCAGGCTGCCGACCAGCGCCAGCCGTTCCGCCGGAAAGTGCCGCTGCAGCATGCGCGTGCGCGCCGCCTCCAGCTGCTGCTGCGGCGCCCGCAGGTCGCCTGTCAGCAGTTGCCAGAAGGCGCACAGCGGCGCCTCGGCATCAGGATCGTGCAGCAACGCACCCACCTGATCCATGAAGTCGTAGCCGGTGGTGCCGTGCAATGGCCAGCGTGGATCGGGCGATTCGTCCGGTGCCAGGATTTTCTCCGCTACCAGATAGGCTTGCGCTTGCGCGCAGGAAGGCGGACGGCTGGCGCCAGCCTCGGCCAGGCGCTGGCTCAGGCGGCGCAGGTAGGCGCCTGGCGCCGCGAGGCCGTCGATGTGGTCGATGCGCAGTCCGTCCAGTACGCCCTGCGCATACAGACGCAGCACCAGCGCATGCACGGCATCGAACACGGCTTCGTCTTCGACCCGCACTCCGACGAGTTCGCTGATCTCAAAAAAGCGCCGCCAGTTGATCTGGTCGGTGGCATTGCGCCACCAGGCCAGCCGGTAATGCTGGCATTCGAGCAAACGGTGCAGGCGTTCGCGGCCGGCCCTGCGGGCGGGATCACATCGGCGCAACAAGGTTTGCGGATCCAGCCCGTGTGGAATCGACTCCGGCGCTACCGGATAGCGCAGGCCGGACACTTCCAGTTCGATCCGTCCGCTGTCGCCGTCATGGCGCAGCAGCATGACGCCTTGGTCCAGCGCCACGCCATAGGGCTCCGGCAGGATGGGCAGCACGACCTTGCCGCGCAGCGCCGGGTCCGGGCCATCCCAACTGATGTCGAAGCAGCGCGCGTGCGCGCTTGCGGCGCCATGCTCCAGTACATCGCGCCACCAGGCATTGTCCGGATGGGCCGCCATGTGATTGGGGACGATGTCCGCGATGAGGCCCAACCCGCGCCGGCGTGCCGCCTGGGCGAGGTCCCTGAGCGCAGGCTCGCCGCCCAGCTCCGGATTGACCATGGCGTGGTCGACCACGTCATAGCCGTGCGTGGAGCCGGCGCGGGCGCGGGTGATCGGCGACAGGTACAGATGGCTCACACCAAGGTCGGCGTAATAGTCCACGCAGGCACGGGCGTCCTCCAAGGTGTAGCCGGCATGCAGTTGCAGCCGGGCGGTGGCGCGCGGCATGCTCATGGCTGGCCTCGCCCCGCGCGCATGGCTTGCAGCCGCGCCTGCACCGCCGGATCGGCGAAGCAGGCCTGGCTGCCGGCGGGCAGGCGCTGGCGCCAGTTGGGATGCTGGTCCACGGTGCCGGGCAGGTTGGGCTGTTCCAGTTCGCCGGTCAGATCCTCCATCGGAACGAGTAGCAGCGGGCAGGCGCTGGAAGACACGAAGCGCAGCATGTCCGCCAAGGGCGGACGCTCGGGGACGGCGGGACAGCCCATGGCTTGCGCGAGCAAGCCACGGTCCATGCACCGGCGGCGCCGCAACGACCCTTCGTTATCTTCCGCGCCCAGCAGGTTCAGCTTGGCACGGACATCGATGTCGCGTTCGGCCCACCAGCCGTGCAAGGTAGGCAGGTCGTGCGTGCTGGTCATGGCCACAGCCTCGGCGGGCCAGGCTTCGGGGGCAAGAAAGGGTTCTGGCGCGTCCGGCACGGTTGGCTCAACCGCCGCTTCCGGCTCCCGCCGCATGAACCACAGTACGTTCATGCCCAGAATGCCGTGATCCGCCAGCTCGCGGTTGAATCCCTCTGGCACCGTGCCCAGGTTCTCGCCGATGGCCAGGGCCCGATGGCGCCAGGCCTCGAGCGCCGTCAACGCCAGCAGTTCTGGCAGCGGATAACGCAAGTAGGCGCCCGCGCCGGCGGCAAGGCCGTCGGGTACCAGCCACAGCCGCGCCATGCCCAGGATGTGGTCGATGCGCAATCCGCCGGCGTGAGCCAGAGACGCGCGCAACATATCGATGAAGGCCGCATACCCCTGGGATTGCATCGCGCGCGGCGAGAAGGCGGTCAGGTTCCAATTCTGGCCCAGAGGGTTGTGGATGTCGGGCGGGGCGCCGATGGACAGTCCCGGCAACAGGTCGGTCTGCCGGCTCCAGACGTGGCTGCCATCAGGACTGTCGCCGACGGCCAGGTCGGCGATCAGCCCTATGCCCATGCCGGCCCGCCGTGCCGCGTCTTGCGCGCCGGCCAGGCTCTCGGCCGCCAGCCATTGGGCGAACCGATGGAAATCGACTTCTTCAGGATGCTGCCGCGCGAACCTCTCGACCTCGGGCGAGTCCGGGTCGCGCAGGCCTGCCGCCCAGTGCATCCAGGACAAGGGGGCTGCCTTGCGCACCGCCTGGGCGGCATGCAGGGCCTCGAACACCGCATGATCGCGCAGCGCCTTGCCGCGCCGGGCGCAGAAGGCGTGGTAGCGCTGGCGGCAATCCACCGAGCCCGTCGCGCGAAACTGCCGATGCAGCGCGCGCAGCAGACGCTGGCGCCGCGCACCCGCCTGCGGCCAATCGATCAGCTCCGCTGCGGACGGCACGGCGCCGCAATCCGCCCAAGCCTGGCGCAGGGCCTCCATGCCCAGCACTGCGGCGGGGTCCGCATACAGCGTGTTCAGGAACAGGCGGCTGGAGGGGGCATACGGACTACAGCGCTGCGGCTGCGCGGCAAACATGGCGTGCACCGGGCTGATGGCCAGCGCATCGGCGCCTTCGGCTGCGGCTGCCACGGCCAGTTCGCGCACGGCGGCGAAGTCGCCATAATCGCCGTCATCGGGGTGGCTGCCGCGGGCATCGCGCCTCAGGCTGTAGACCTGCGCGCAAAGTCCCCAGGCGCGCGGCCGGGCGGTTGCCGTCAACAGCTCCAGGCCGGGCGCCTGCTTCGGCGCGACGGCGAGCACGGTCCGTTCCGCTCCCAGGTATAGCGCGTGATAGCCGGGCTCGTCCGGCGCTGCCAGGCCGCAATCGTCCGTGATGTCGCCTTCGAAGGTCGCGCCCGATTCGCACACGATGCGATAGCGGCCCAGCGTCGACGGGGGCAGGGGCGTGGCCATGCCGCAGCGGGCGACCAGCAAGGGCGGCAACCGGCCGGCGCGCTCCGCGCTCAGCCGAAGGTCGCTTTCGCGGATGTCCTCGGCGCTGTGGGCCGGCAGGCCCATGCCCGCCAGCAGCAACCGCAAGGTATCCGGGGATACGCGTTGCGGGCGTTGGCGCGCATCGGTCCAGTGCTCGGCGATGCCGGCCCGGGCGGCCAGCGCGGACAGGGCAGCATCGTCAGAAGGCGCGGCGGTCATGCCGGTTCCTCGAGCAGCCACACGGTGCTGTTGCCGCACACTTCTGCCTGGATCAGCGCGTCGCGGGCGCCGGCCAGGGATTCGAAGAGCAGCGTGGCATAGGCTTCGGCGCCCGCCTGCAAGGATACGGGCAAGGCCAGACGGTCGGGGCCGAGATTCGCATAGACCGTCAGCCGCGCGCCGCCGGCCAGCTCCCAGCGTGCGAATACGCCGCGGTCGCCAATTGCGGCCGCGCCCAGGCTGGTCGCGCCCCTCAGCCGCGGGGCAATCAGGCGGGCGCGCAAATGCAGCAGGACCGCGTAGTCGCGCATCCAGGCTTGCGCGTCCGCAGCGCTGGCGCGCGGCTTGCTCGCGAGGTAGGTGTCGGGATCGTTCGGATCGGCCAGCGGGGCCGCAGCCTGGAATTCAGGAAATCGCGAGAACTCGCGCCGGCGGCCGTCGCGCACCGCTTGCGCCAAAGCCGGATCTGCATGGCTGGTGAAGTAGTGGAACGGCGTGCGTGCGCCACGTTCCTCGCCTATGAAGATCAGCGGAATCTGCGGCGCCAGCAATTGCAGCGCGACCGCTGCCCGTAGCCGGGCGGGGTTGTCGACCAGGCTGGCCAGGCGTTCGCCGCCCGCCCGGTTGCCCGTCTGGTCATGGTTCTGCAGGAACAGCACGAAGGCCGTAGGCGGGAGCGCCGCGCTGGGCTCGCCGCGCGCCTGCCCGCCACGGTACGGCGAACGCTGCCCCTGGTACAGCCAGCCTTCGGCCAGGCAGCGCGCCAGCGCCTGGGCTGGCTGCGCGCTGTAATCCGAGTAGTAGCCGTGGCTCTCGCCGGTCAGCAGGCAATGCAGGGCATGGTGGGCGTCATCGTTCCATTGCGCGTCGAAATCTCCCTGCAGCAGGCTGGCCCGGTTGTCGTCGTTTTCCAGCACCAGATGCACGTAGCGCTCGGCAGGAATGTGCTGCCGCAGGTATTGCGCCAGTTCATGCAGCCATTCATGGCCGGCAATGGCGTGCACGGCATCCAGGCGCAGTCCGTCGAAGCGATATTCCGTGAGCCAGTACAGCGCGTTGTCCTTGAAGAACTGGCTGACCGCGGGCTGGCGGAAATCGATCGCATCGCCCCAGGGGGTGGCGACGTCCTTCCTGAAAAACGGCGCGGCGTAACGCGGCAGGTAGTTGCCGTCGGGGCCGAAATGGTTGTAGACCACGTCCAGCATGACGCCCATCTCCAGTCCATGGGCCTCGTCGATCAGGCGCTTGAGCTCATCGGGCGTGCCGTAGGCGGTGTCGGGCGCATAGGGCAATATGCCGTCATAGCCCCAGTTGCGCGGCCCGGGAAAGTCGGCGACGGGCATGAGCTCCAGCAGCGTGACGCCCAGCGCCGCCAGTTCGGGCAGGCGCGCGAGCAGGCCCGCGTAGCCGCCCTCCAGGCCGGCATGGGTCTCGTACAGGACGGATTCTTCCCAGGGGCGTCCCCGCCAGGTCGCGTAGCGCCACGGGTAGGCGTCCGGTGCGACCACCACGCTGTCGCCATGCACGTCGCGGTGCTGCAGGCGCGAGGCGGGGTCGGGCGCGACGGTGTCGGCGTCCAGGCGGTAGTGGTAGCGGGCGCCGATGGGGCAGTCGACGTCCGCTTGCGCATAGCCGTCCGGGCCGGGGTGCAAGGCGATGGGCGGATGGCCTTCGACCTCGAGCGCCAGGCCGGCTGGCGCGGAGGGCGCCCACAGGCGGAAGCGCGTGACGCCGCTTTCCAGCGGGATGGCGCCGGATGCATAAGCGTGCGTCATGGAGAATCTCCCGGAACGTGGATTGCTGCCAGCAGCACCACGCTGCGCGCGGCCACCGTGATGGCGGCGTCGGCCAGGGGCGCGGCGGGCGCCTGCGTGGCGGAATCCAGTTCGCGGATCCAGGCCAGGGCGGATGGCGGCACCTGGAACACGACGTCCTCCGCGCCCGGATTCAGCATCAGCAGGGTCACGTCGACGCTGCCGTCCTCGCGGCAGGCGGCGCGGCGCAGGGCCATGGCGTTGTCCTGCTCCGATTCCCAGGCGGCGGCGTCCAGCTCCGCACCCGCGGGGTCGAACCAGGCGATGGCCTTTACACCGGGCGCAAGCTCCTGGCCGGCGTCGCCGTAGCGCGCGCCACGCACGCTGGGGTGGGCACGTCGCAACGCGATCAGGCGCGCCGCATAGCGGCTGAGTTCGCGGCCCTCATCGGTCTGCGCCTGCGTCCAGTCCAGCCATGACAGGGCGTTGTCCTGGCAATAGGCATTGTTGTTGCCTTCCTGGCTATTGCCGAACTCGTCGCCGGCCAGCAGCATGGGCGTGCCATCGGACAGGAACACGCAGGCAAGCTGGGCCCGCTGCACCAGCTTGCGGGTCTGCAGGATCGCCGCATCGTCGGTTGCGCCTTCCGCGCCCCAGTTGTGGCTGTAGTTCTCGCCATGGCCGTCGTTGCCGCCTTCGCCGTTGGCCTCGTTGTGGCTGGCGTCGTAGCTGACGATGTCGGCCAGCGTGAAGCCGTCGTGCGACGCCACGTAGTTGATGCTGCTCCAGGGACGGCGATGGCGGCGGTCGAACAGGTCGCGCGATCCGCACAGGCGCGCCGCCATCTCGCCACGCATGGAAGGATCCCCGCGCCAGTAGCGCCGGGTGGCATCGCGGAACTTGTCGTTCCACTCCGCGAAGCCGGGCGGATGGTTGCCCAGCTGATAGCCGTCCGGGCCCACGTCCCAGGGCTCGGAAATCAGCTTCAGGCGGGCCAGCACGGGATCCTGCAACACCGCGTCGAAGAAGCCCGAACCGGGGTCATAGCCGGTGCCCTCGCGGCCCAGCGTCACCCCCAGGTCGAAGCGGAAGCCGTCGACCCCATAGGACTGCGCCCAGTAGCGCAGCGAATCCGTGACCATCTGCAGCACGCGCGGATGCGACAGGTTGACGGTGTTGCCGCAGCCGGTGTCGTTGATGTAATAGCGTTCGTCGCCCGGCACCAGCCGGTAGTAGCTGGCATTGTCCAGACCGCGCCAGGACAGCGTGGGCCCCAGTTCGCTGCCTTCGCAGGTGTGGTTGTAGACCACGTCCAGGATGACCTCGATGCCGGCGGCGTGCAGCCTGCGTATGGCCTGGCGCAGTTCGTTGGGATTGTGTTGGAGATAGAACGGTTCCGGCGCGAAGTACGACAGCGTGCTGTAGCCCCAGTAGTTGCGCAGACCGCGTTCGGTCAGGAAGCGGTCCTGCAGGAACGCCTGCACCGGCAGCAGTTCCACGGCGGTGACGCCCAGCCGCTGCAGATGCTCGATGAAGCGCGGGTCGGCCAGGGCGGAGCAGGTGCCCCGCAGGGGCTGGCGCAAGTCTTCGCGCAGCATGGAGGCGCCGCGCACATGGACTTCGTAGATGACGGAATCGTTCCAGGCCGTGGCCGGCGGCCGGCTGTTGCCCCAGGTGAACGGCATTTCCTCGGCCACGATGGCCTTGGGCATGGCGGGCGCGCTGTCGCGCCGGTCGATGCTGAGGTCGGCGCGCGCGTGGTTCATGCGGTAGCCGAACAGCGCGTCGCTCCAATGCAGCGGGCCGGTCAACTGCTTCGCGTAAGGATCCAGCAGCAGCTTGTGGGGATTGAAGCGGTGCCCGTTGCGCGGATCATGCGGGCCGTGGGCGCGGTAGCCGTATACCAGCCCGGGATGGGCGTCCGGCAGGTAGCCGTGCCAGACCTCGTCGGTGCATTCTGGCAGGTCGAAGCGGCGCAGCTCCTTGCGGCCCCGGGCGTCGAACAGGCACAGTTCGATGCGGGTGGCGTTGGCCGAGAACACCGCGAAGTTCACGCCCAGGCCATCGCTGACCGCGCCCAGCGGGTGGGGCTGGCCGCCGGCTATGCGCGTGAATTGCGTCGGATCCATATGCGTTCAACCTTCATAGAGCAGGAAGAGGGTGGCCAGGGGCGGCAAGGTGAGCGACAAGGCCTGGGGCTGGCCGTGGGACGCGCTTTCTCCGGTGCTGGCGCCGCCCTGGTTGCCCTGGCCCGATCCGCCATAGTGGGTGGCATCGGTATTCAGCCTTTCGGTCCAGCGTCCGGCCTGCGGCACGCCTATGCGGTAGTCATGCCGCGCCACCGGCGTGAAGTTGGCCACCGCGAGTACGTGGTGGGTGCCGTCGCTGCGGATGAAGGCGACCACGCTGTTGTCGCGATCGTCCAGGATCGTCCAGGCAAAGCCGGCGGGGTCGGCATCCTGCGCGTGCAGCGCCGGCAGCGCCCGGTACAGGCCATTCAAATCGGCGACCAGGCGCTGCATGCCCAGGTGCCCGGGACGGTCCAGCAGCTCCCAATCCAGCGGCTCGTCATGGTTCCACTCGCGCGGCTGGGCCATCTCGCCGCCCATAAACAGCAGCTTCTTGCCTGGATGCGCCCACATGAAGCCCAGGTAGGCGCGCAGGTTGGCAAGCCTGGCGGCCGCATCGCCCGGCATCTTGGCCAGCAGGGAACCCTTGCCGTGCACCACTTCGTCGTGCGACAGCGGCAGGATGAAGCGCTCGCTGTACGCGTACACCATGCTGAATGTGATGTCGTGGTGGTGATGCTTGCGGTGCACGGGGTCTTGGGAAAGATAGCGCAGGGTGTCATGCATCCAGCCCATGTTCCACTTGTAGTGAAAACCCAGACCGCCCTCGGCGACCGGCGCGGTCACGCCCGGCCAGGCGGTGGATTCCTCGGCCACCATGATGGCGTCCGGGACTTCCTGCCGCACGGTGCTGTTCAGCGCCTGCAGGAACTGCACCGCTTCAAGGTTTTCGCGGCCGCCGTAGCGGTTGGGGATCCATTGCCCGGGCTGGCGGCTGTAGTCGCGATACAGCATGGACGCCACCGCGTCGACCCTCAATCCATCGACGTGGAAGCGCTGCAGCCAGTGCAGCGCGCTGGCGATCATGAAGGCCTGCACCTCCGTGCGCCCCAGGTTGTAGACCATGGTGTGCCAGTCCGGGTGGTAGCCTTCGCGCGGATCCTCGTACTCGTACAGCGCGCTGCCGTCGAAGCGGGCCAGGCCGTGCGCATCATCCGGGAAATGCGCGGGTACCCAATCCAGGATGACGCCGATGCCGGCGTGGTGGCAGCGGTCGACGAAGCGGGCGAACGCCTCCGGCGGCCCATAACGCGCGGCGGGTGCGAACATGCCCAGGGGCTGGTAGCCCCAGGATCCGCCGAAGGGGTGCTCCATGACGGGCAGCAGCTCCACATGGCTGAAGCCCATGGCGCGGGCGTAGGCGGGCAGTTTGTCGGCCAGCCGGTCCCAGGTGCAGGCGTCCGATCCGGCCTCTTCGGGAAGCCAGGAACCGGCGTGCACTTCGTAGATGGACAGCGGCGCCTCGGGAGATTGGCGCGCCCACCGGTCTGTCATCCAGGTCTGGTCTTCCCAGGAATAGTCCGCCGGATCCTCTACCACCGAAGCGGTGGCCGGCGGCGCTTCGCTGCGGCGTGCCAGCGGATCGGCCTTCAGCCGCTGGGTGCCGGCGCGGTCGGTGATGGCGAATTTGTAGCGTTCGCCAGCGCGTACGCCCGGGACGAATACCTCCCAGACGCCGGCGCGATGCCGCAGCCGCATGCCGTGCCGGCGGCTGTCCCAGGCGTTGAAATCGCCCACCACGGCCACGCGCTGCGCATTCGGCGCCCACACTGCGCAGCGCAGGCCGGCCACGCCATCGACTTCCATCAGCCGCGCGCCGAGGGCCGTGCCGGCGCTGCGCCATGAGCCTTGCGCCAGTTGCTCCAGCGTCTCTTCGTCCAGCAGGGGGCCGAAGGCATAGGGATCGGCGGTGACCTGCTCGGCATCGGGCCACTGGATGGCCAGACGGTATGAGCCTGCATCTCCCGCCCGTGCGTACGGCACGCGGCCAAGAAACAGGCCCTGGCCCTGTTCACGCAACGCGGTGCGCGTGGCGCTCGGGTCCAGTGCGTCAACACGCCGCGCGCCCGGGGCATACACGCGCAGCTCGCCATCGTGCGGCCCCAGGAAGGCATAGGGATCGTTGTGCAAGCCGCAGGCCAGCGCCGCCAGTTCGGCGGGATCGGCGAGGATGGCTGCGGCGTCGGCGCGCATGTCCTGGTTCATGATGGCGTGTCCTCATCGTCCACCGCCGCCGACAGCAGCAGGCTGCGCGCCAGCTCGGTCAGCGCGCACAGCGGTATCGAGATCCAGTCCGGGCGATGCGCCGCCTCGTAGCTCACTTCATAGGCCGCTTTCTCCAGTTCGGCCAGGGCCAGCAGCGTGTCCTCGTCCGCAGGCGGAATCAGCGCCGAGGCGCGCGCATCGCGGTAGCCTTGCAGGAAAGCCCGGGTGGCGGTCTGGCGGAAGCGCGCCAGCAGCGCGTCGCGCAGTTCGGCGGGACTGATGGTCGTGCCCATGGCTTCGCTAGCGCCGGCATTGGCGTCGGGCGGCGCGCCGCCGATGATGTCGGCGCGGGCGATCGAGGCGGCGGCATAGTCGAACGAACGCAGCATGCCCGCGACATCCTTGTAGGGCGAGGCCAGGGCACGGCGAGCCTGCACGCTGCTGACCGGTTCGCCCTCGAAGTCGATGAGGTAGGCGTCCGCCTGCGCCACCAGCACCTGCCCCAGGTGGAAGTCGCCGTGCACCCGCAGGCACAGGGTTCCGGTTTCGGCCTGTGCCATCGCGGCCACGCGCGCCGCCAGACGGGCGCGGTGCTCGAAGTACCATTCGGCGCAGGCGCGCGAAGGGGCTTCGAGCTTGCGGAGTTGGGCGCGCAGATCCTTTTCCGCGCGCTCCAGCAGCTTCTGGATGTGCCGCGCGCGCGCGTCGGCGTCCGCCTGGCTGGCCTGGCGCGTTTGAAAAGCGGGATCGTCGGTCGGTAGCGCCAGCAGGTTGTGCATCTGCGCCAGGCGTTCGCCCATGGTGGCGGCCATGGCGGCGTAGCCTTGCAGATCCTGCGCGAATTCGTCCGGGCTCTGGTTCACCAGCAGCGCATTGTCCAGGGTGCGCTTCAGGAGATCCAGCGTCCAGCTCCATGCGTCGCCCTCGTTGATGACGTAGCGGTGCGCCACCGCCAAGGTGTGGACCACGCCGTCGGCGTCCTCCCGCTGCACTTCTCCCAGCAGGGCGGGCATGTTCGCATAGCCCGCCCGCGTCAGGTAGCGGGTCATTTCCACCTCGGGCGATCCGCCGGCCTGGACCGCCCGAATCAGCTTCAGGATGAGCTTGCCGTCGACGATGACCGAGCTGTTGGATTGTTCCGCGGTCAGCCACTGCAGTTCGGCGTCCTGGGCAAGCTCCATGGCGGCCAGGCCTTCCTCGGGCAGGAAACGGATCACGCCCGGCTTGTCTCCGGGCTTGCCGCCGCTGCGGCCGTCGAGCTCGCGGCCCTCCTGCAAGGACTGGACCACGCCGCGCACGAAACCGGCTTGCAGGAATGCGTCGGCCAGCACGCCGACTTCGGCGCCGCGGCGGACCCGCGCAATCGCATACTGCACGGCGGCGGTCTCGTCCCACACCAGCACGAAAGGCGCCTGTGCCCGCAAGCCGGTGACGCCATCCTCGGGCTCGACCTCGGCCCAGTAGTATTCGCCATCGGCCGAGGTGAAAGGCGTGGCGTAGGCCAGGCGCGCGCGGGCAGGCGGCTGCTTGCCCGGATACCAGCGCTGGCGCGCCAGGTACTGCGGCAATACCTCGCGTTCCAATGTGGCGCGAGAAGCGTCCGTCAAGGCCGCTCCGCCATGCGCGCGCAATACCAGCGTGGTCAGCTCCGGCATCTGCTCAGGCGTACTCGCATGCCAGTCAGGCGGGGCGGCCTGGTTGCTCAGGTCCAGCCAATAGAACGCGTAAGGCGGCAGGGTCAGGAGGTAGGGCAGTTCGCCCACCGCCGGGAACGGCGTTCCTCCCAGCATTTCGACCGGCACGCAGCCGTTGAACTCCTGCAGCTGCAGCTCGACCGGTTGGGCGGCGTTGGACAGGTTGGCCACGCACAGGATGGTGGTGTCCTGCCATTGCCGCAGGTAGGCCAGGATCTTCCGATTGCCGGCGAAGATGAAGCGCAGCGCGCCGCGCCCGAACGCATGGCTCTGCCGGCGCTGCGCCAGCAGGCGACGGGTCCAGTTGAGCAGGGAATGCGGATCGCGCTGTTGCGCCTCCACGTTCACCGCTTCGTAACCGTACAACGGCCCCATGAGCACGGGCAGCGGCAACTGCTCGGGATCGGCGCGCGAGAAGCCGCCGTTGCGGTCCGGCGACCACTGCATCGGCGTGCGCACGCCATCGCGGTCGCCCAGGTGCACGTTGTCGCCCATGCCCAGTTCGTCGCCGTAGTACAGCACCGGCGTGCCGGGCATGGACAACAGCAGGCTGTTCATCAGTTCCACCCGGCGCCGGTCGCGCTCCAGCAGCGGTGCCAGGCGGCGCCGGATGCCGAGGTTGATGCGGGCGCGCGGGTCGGCCGCGTACACGTTCCAGAGATAGTCGCGTTCGCGGCTGGTGACCATTTCCAGCGTCAGTTCATCGTGGTTGCGCAGGAAGATGGCCCATTGGCAGGTGGCGGGAATGTCCGGCGTCTGGCGCATGATGTCGATGATCGGGAAACGGTCCTCCTGCGCGATTGCCATGTACATGCGCGGCATCAGCGGGAAATGGAAGGACATATGGCATTCGTCCCCGGCGCCGAAGTATTCCTGCGCGTCCTCCGGCCATTGGTTGGCCTCGGCCAGCAGCAGCCGGTTGGGATATTCGGCATCGATCACGGACCGGATGCGCTTGAGCACATCGTGCGTCTCGGGCAGGTTCTCGTTGTTGGTGCCTTCGCGTTCGACCAGATACGGCACCGCGTCCAGCCGCAGCCCGTCCACCCCCATGTCCAGCCAGTAGCGCATCACGGCCAGCACTTCCTTGAGTACCTGCGGGTTGTCGTAGTTCAGGTCGGGCTGGTGGGAATAGAAGCGGTGCCAGAAGTAGGCGCCGGCCTCCGGATCCCAGGTCCAATTGGATTTCTCGGTATCGCAGAAGATGACGCGCGTGCCGGCGTAAGCCTTGTCGTTGTCCGACCAGACGTAGAAATTGCGCGCGGCCGATCCCGGCCTGGCCGCGCGGGCGCGGCGGAACCAGGGATGCTGGTCCGAGGTGTGATTGACCACCAGCTCGGTGATGACGCGCAGGCCGCGGGCGTGCGCCGCGCGGATCAGCTTTCTGACGTCGGCCACGGTGCCGTAGTCCGGATGCACGCCCCGATAGTCGGCAATGTCATAGCCGTCGTCGCGGCGGGGCGAGGGATAGAAGGGCAGCAGCCAGATCGTATTGACCCCCAGGCTGGAGATGTAATCCAGCTTGGAGATCAGCCCGGGCAGGTCGCCCACGCCATCGCCATTCGAGTCGAAGAAGGACTTGACGTGCAGCTGATAGATGACCGCGTCCTTGTACCAAAGGCCGTCGTCCTGGAGGGGCTGGGTTTCACTGATCATGGCAATGGGCGTGGGACATCATCCATGCAGCGACAGGCGCCACACGCGATAGGGTTGATCGGGATGCAGCGTCATTTCGCGCGTCTGGCCCTGCCATGGCTCGCTGCGTTCAGCCAGCAGGTCTTCGGCGATCAACCGCCCGCTGTCGGCCTGGCCAAACAGCCAGAAGGGCGCTTCGATGCGCGCCGCCTGTGGCTGGAAGGGATCCAGGCTGATCGCCGCCAGAATGAAATTGCCGCGGCCGGGCGTGGACTTGCAGAAGGCCAGCACGCGGTCGTTACCGCTGCGCACCAGGGTCAGGCCCCGATGGCTCTGCAAGGCGGGATTGGCGCGCCGGATCTGGTTCAGGCGGGTGATCTCCGCGCGGATGTTGCCTGGGGCGAACCAGTCGCGCTGTCGGAGTTCGTACTTTTCCGAATCCAGGTACTCCTCCTTGCCCGGCAGGGCGGCCGATTCGCACAGTTCGAAGCCGCTGTACATGCCCCATAGACCGGACCCCAGCGCGGCCAGCGCGGCGCGTATCAGAAAGCCCGGGCGGCCGGAGGTCTGCAGGAAGTGGGGGTTGATGTCGGGGGTGTTGACGAAGAAGTGCGGCCGGAAGAAGTCCGCCGCGGGCGGAGTGGAAAGTTCTTCCAGGTAGGCCTCCAGTTCCGCCTTGTCGTTGCGCCAGGTGAAATAGGTATAGGACTGGGTAAAACCGATCTTCGCCAGCCGGTACATCATCTTGGGACGGGTGAAGGCTTCGGACAGGAAGATCACGTCGGGATGCTGGGCATGGACCTCGGCGATCAGCCACTGCCAGAACGGCAGGGGCTTGGTATGCGGGTTGTCGACGCGGAAGGTGCGCACGCCATGGTGCACCCAGAACAGCACCACGTCGCGCAGCGCGCGCCACAAAGCCAGCTTGCGGGCGTGGCGGGCCGCGGCGCCGTAGAAGGCCACATTGACGATGTCCTGGTACTTCTTGGGCGGATTCTCGGCGTAGCGCAGGGAACCGTCCGGGCGCCAGGAGAACCAGTCGGCGTGGCGCGCCAGCCAGGGATGGTCGGGAGAGCACTGGATCGCGAAATCCAGCGCCACCTCCATGCCATGCGCGTGCGCAGCTTCCACCAGCCTGAGGAAACCGTCCAGCCCGCCCAGCAGGGGTTCGATCGCGTCGTGCCCGCCGTCGGTAGAGCCGATGGCATAAGGACTGCCCACATCGCCGGGTGCCGCGTGCAGGCTGTTGTTGCGTCCCTTGCGGTTGCGCTGTCCGATGGGATGGACGGGCGGCAGATAGAGCACGTCGAACCCCATCTCGCGCAGGTCGGGCAGGCGTGCGATGACGTCATCGAAGGTGCCGTGCTGGCCGGCTTGCGCGGACTGGGAGCGCGGGAACAGTTCATACCAGCTGGCGTGGCAGGCCTGGCCGCGGTCCACCCAGACCGGATAGTGCGCGGGGCTGACATATTCGAAGGGACGGTCGTCCAGTTCGCGCATGGTGCCGGCCAGATCCTCGTCCAGCAGGGCGGACAACTGCTCCGGCGTCGGTGGGGCCATCTCTCCTTCGGCGGACTTGCTGAATCTCTGCAAGGTATTGCGCACGGTCACGGCGCCGGGATGCGAGGCGTTGCGAGCGCGCGCCAAGGCCGCGCGCAGCATCAGCAGGCCTTCCTCCACTTCCAGGCGCAAGTCCACGCCGGCCTGATGCTTCACTTCCAGGTCATGGCGGAAGGTCTGCCAGACGTCGAGCCAGGCATGAATGACGAACTCGTGCGGCCCAATGCGGCGCGGACGGAACGCCGCCTCCCAGCGGTCGTTCAAACCGCGCGCAAAGGGCGTGGCGCGCCACGAGGTCTCGTCGGCCGCACGCCAGCGCAGTTCGGCCGCCAGCAGTTCATGGCCGTCCATGTAGATGTCGGCGCACACCGGAATCCGCTCATGCGGTATGCACTTGACGGGGAAAGCGCCGCCGTCCACGGCGGGGCTGACTTGCTCGACGACGATGCGCTGGCTGGCGGCGCCGTCCATGCGGCGCGCGGCGTGCCGCGAGGCTTCGCGCACCGGGTGCGTGGGCTCGAGCAGGAACATGGCGCAGCCCGCCGGCGCGATGCTGTCGGTTTGCGGCGCCAGGCCGCCCGGCACGCCTTCGGACAGGAAATCGGCCGGCGGCAGCAGAGGGGCCAGCGCATCCCAGTCCACGCTTGCCTCAGCCGTGTCCGACGGGTTGAGCGCCAGGACGGCGGTGCCCGCGGCGCATGCGCGCAGCAGCATGGTGCAATGGCCATCGCGTCCGCCCGCCAGGCGTAGCGGCCCGCGCAAGCCGGCCTGCGCAAACCAGTGGTTAGCGGCGGCCACGTCGGGCAACTGGGCTTCATCCTGGTCGTCGAACATAAGGGCGTCGGCGCATAGCGCCGCAGTCCAGGCCGCGCGCTTGTCGGTGGCAGCGCGCGGCATGCCGGGCGCCGACCGGGGCGGCGAGGCGATTACGGACGCAATGGCGCGCAGCCTGCCGTCTTCTTCCGCCAGCCAGCCGGACTTGAAGTCCCACCACGGCAAGGACGAAAACAGGCCGTCGAATCCCGCGCCGCGCAGCGCCGCCAGCGATTCAGGCGTGAGTCCGGGGGCCCAGGCAAGCATCTGCGGGGCCGGCTGCCCGCCCCGCAACGCCGCCGCCAGTTCGGCCCAATCTGGCGCCGGGAGACATAGTGGCGCCTGAAAGGCATAGCCCGCGGCGCCGCGCTCCGTCCAGCGCCGCAGCCGCTCGCCCCAGGCCTGGAGTAAGCCGGGCGGCGGCGGACCTGGCCGCAAATGCAGCACGTCGCGCGCTTCGGCGCTCATGCGCGGGTCTCGCGCGGGGTTGCCGGAAGGCGGTTGGTACCAGCCCGGGCCTGCCGTGCCGGGCATGGCGTCGACGGCGCAACGGTCCAGCACGATATCCAGGTACAGAGCCAGGCCATGCTGCGCCAGTTGTCCCGTTGCATGTGCGATCCATTCGGTCATGGGCACGCGCTTGCCTGCGAGCAATGCGTAGTCTGCGTCCAGCGGCGCGGGGGAGACGCTGCCTGGCGCCAATAACCAGGGCGCGGGCATCAGCAGCGCATTGAAACCGCGTTGCCGCAGGCGCGCATACAAGGCCGGATCCAACTCGCCGCCAGACGCGGAAGTAGACCCGGGTGCGCCGCCACCGGCGTGGTAGAGGCGCAATGGAGCGTGGGCGGCGTTGGCTGTGGGCACCGGCTTCCTCCTGTGGGCACGCTTATATGGCGGGCGCGGGCAGCGACCTGGCGGAACCTTGCCCCGCCCGCAGAGCGGTGGCGTGCGCGGATGCTTCGGCCGGGGTGGGGATGCGGGTCCGCCTGTCGGCATCGGCCAGCGAACGGTAGAGTTCGGCGTAGGGCCCTGCGGCCGAGCGCCAGCTGAAGTCCGCGCTCATGGCGTTGCGCTGCATGGTGCGCCAGAGCATGGCGTCCTCGCGCAGGCGCAGGGCCCGGGCAATCGCAGCGGCCATGGCCGCCGGATCGTCGCCGTCGAACAGCAGGCCGTTGGCGCCGGCCATGGCCGAGAGCGACGCGCGCGGCCCCGGATCGTCGATCGTGTCGGCCATGCCGCCCACTCGCGAGCCTATGGGGATCGACCCGTAGCGCATCGCGTACAGCGGTGTCAGGCCGAAGGGCTCGAAGCGGCTGCCATGCAGCAGTACGTCGGAGCCCGCGTGCAGCCGGTGCGCCACCGCCTCGTCATAACCGATACGGGTGGCGCAGCGTCCCGGATAGCGCGCGCTCAGCGCTTTCAAAGCCTCTTCCAGCCGGCGGTCGCCCTGGCCGAGGATCGCGACTTGCAGGCGCGGGTGGCGTTCCAGGGCCTCGGGCAGCGCCTGCGCGGCAACATCCGCCATCTTCTGTTCCGTCAGTCTGCTGCCCATGGCCATGAGCGCGGCGTCGGCGTCTTCGAGCAAGCCGAACTCGCGCTGCAGGGCCGCCTTGCAGCGCGCCTTCCTGCTGAGATCGCGCGCCGAGAATCGCAAGGAACCCAGGTGCGGATCGCGGGCCGGATTCCACAGGATGTTGTCGATGCCATTGGGAATAGGCACGAGATCGGCGGCGCGGCGCCGCAGCAGCGCCTCCAGGCCGCAGCCGAAGGCGGGCGTCAGGATTTCGCGGGCGTAGGTGTGGCTGACGGTCGTGACGCGGTCGGCATAGCGGATGCCGGCCTTGAGGAAGTTCAGCCGGCCCCATGCGCCCGCGGCCTCGTCATTGCAGTAGCGCTCGGGTATGCCCAGCGACGCGGCGCATTCCATGGGGAACTGTCCCTGGAATGCCAGGTTGTGGATGGTCAGGATGCTCCTGACATCGCGTGGCCCGTATTCCCGCAGCAAGAGCGGCACCAGGCCGGCGTGCCAGTCGTGCGCGTGCAGCAGGGTCGGCCGCGCAATGCCGGGCAGGCCGCCCGCCACGCGTACCGCCGCATGGGCCAGCGCCGCGTAGCGCAGCGCATTGTCGCCGTGCTCGCAACTGTTTTCATCCAGATAGATGCCCGGCCGGTCATAGAGCGCATCGTTTTCCAACAGCAGGAAGTCCAGCCCGGACTGGGCGCAATGGCCGACGAGGAGCCGCGCATCGCCTCCCGGCAGGTTAGGCAGGGAAGCAGCCACCCGGACCCGCTCCAGGCGTTGCCGCACGCCGCGGTACGCCGGAAGCAGCACCATCAAGGGAAACCCGGCTTCGCGCAGCGCGCGCGCCATGCCCGTGATTGCGTCCCCCAGGCCGCCTGTCTTCGCCAGGGGAAACGCTTCGCCCGCCACTACCAGGATTCGAATCTTCGCCATGCCAACTCCCTTTGTGCGAGGGATCGTCCAACGCGTCCGCCGCAGGGCTTTCATCCGCAAGCGCCGTGCCCGCTGCAGGTCCGCCGCAGGCGCCAGGCCGCCGGGAACGGCAATTGCTGATCCCGGCGTTCTGCCGATTGCGGACGACCCAGGGACGCTCGAATGAATACTGTGGCGCACGATTGCCCGCGGATGGCGGCGACAACGAAGCAGGCGCGCCACATGATCGACCGCGCATGGGCACCGCCATGGCGCGGCGCAGCGCGACCTGCGTCATTTTTCCAAACGATGTGCAGGATTTGCCGGCAGTCGAAAAAGCCCGTTCTTAGGCAGCATGAAGCCCGCGAACCGCTCTGCGGCATCGATCGTATTTGTCGTCCAGGAGCATGCCATGACCAAGACCACGCCTTCAAAGCCTGTCCAACCCAGGGACCGCCAGCAGCCGGGCCCGGAACAGCACCCGGCGGAACAACCGGGGCCCGATCCCGCCGGGCAGGAAAAGGACCAACGCGGCCGCTGGCCGCCCGACAGCCTACCCAACCTCATGCCGGGGCTGGATCCCCAGCAGACGCCCGGCATCGACCGGCTCGACGGACCGCGCTTGGCGGCGGTCCGGAGCGCACCTTTTTTTCACCAGGAGCACCTATGAACAAGCACCATGGATTGCGGGACTTTTTTCAACCGGCTGACAACTCCACGCGCACGGTACGCGAGCTGATCTCCGGAACCGAAGCCTTGCTGCGCAGCACGGCCAGCTACGGCGGATCGGAAATCGAAGCGGCGCGCGACGGCCTCAAGCAGCAGCTGGAAGCCGCGCGCGAACACGCCAAGGGCTGGGAACGGGCGGCCTGGGACCGGGCCAGGCATGCCTCCCAAGCGGCGGACGAGTATGTCCACGAGAACGCCTGGAAAAGCCTGGTTGGCGCGGCGCTCATAGGCGTGCTGGCTGGCGTGTGCTTCATGGCTGACCAGAAACGCCGCTGAGCGCCTAATCCTTTTTGCCCATTGATGGGACGGGGCGTTTCCAGGACCATGCTCGGATCGCGCCGCACCTCCGGAATCCACGATGAGCCTCGACCCGTCCGTGCCACGCCGCAAGTCGCCATGGGGCAACGCCTTGGCGGTCTTGACCCTGATTGCGGCCGTGGCCGTGGTGCTGGCGTTTGCCGCCTTGCGCATCGCCGAACAACGCATCGCGAACATGCTGGGCCCGCGCGGCCAGGTCGGCCACGTCGAGATGGGGTATTCGCGGGTGATCCTCAAGGACGTGACGATCTCCGGCGGCACCGGCCAGGCGGGCGCCACGGCGCGCCAGGTCATCCTGGAGCCTGAATGGCCCGCCTTCCTGCGGCATGAGGCGGTCTTCAAGACCATCACCATCGAAGGTTTCGACTTCACCGTGGTGCGCAGGGCGAATGGCGACATGGACATCGCGCCCGCCCTGCAGTCCTCGTTGCGAGCCGGCGAAGGCGGCGACGGCCAATCCCGGCCCAGGACGCCGATCCGCATCGCGGAGCTGATCCTGCGCGACGGCCGCCTGGATTTCGAGGATGCGGCGGTCTCCAGGCCCGCGCACAAGATCCCGTTTTCGGACGTCCAGGCGCGCCTGCGTCCGCTGGCCATACCCGGCGACGGCACCCGCAGCGACATGGAGTTCAGCGGCAACATCGAAGGCAACCGCAAGGGCGCCGCCACGGTGCGCGCGGAAGGTTGGCTGGTGGTTGGCGGGACGGATGCCGACATCAAGGTCGCGGTGCGCAATATGGACATCAAGCATGCCGCTCCCTACCTGGCGGACAATGGCGCCACGTCGCTGGCCGCGGGCGCCATGGACCTGGACATGCGCACGGCCATCGCCAAGCGCCAGCTTCAGGCCACCGGCGCGGTGGCATTGCGCGGCTTGCGCTTCAGCGGCGACGGCAGCCTGTTTTCATTGCCGCGCAAGGCGGTGCTGGCGGCGCTGAAGGACCAGAGCGGCACGCTGCGCTTCGACTTCGCGCTGGCAGGCGACCTGGACAATCCCAAGTTTTCGGTCACGCGCGGCTTTACCGCGCAGGTTGCCCGGGGCTTCGGCCATGCGATAGGGGTCGGCGCCGAGGGCGCGGCGGAGGGCGTCACTGGCGCCGTGAAGGAACTGGGCAATGCCTTGTCGGACATGCTCACGCCTAAGCCTTGAACGACTCGCGCGCGTTGTTGCCGCCGCCATCCGCGGGTGGCGCTGCCGTGTGCGCCCGCCTGTGTCTCAGTTTCACCTCCATCGCGGCAAACGCCGCCAGGGCAAGGAACAGCGGCGTGAACGCATAAAGCGCGCGGTAGGTCAGCACCGCGCCCAGCACCTCGGCGGCTGGAATCCCGGGCGCGAGCGTAGCTACGAAGATTGCTTCGGTGGTGCCCAGCCCGCCCGGCACGCGGATGATGAGGGCGGCGAAACTGGCGCACAGCAGTATGCCCAGCACGGCGGGGTAGCTGGCTTTGCCCTGCAATAGCAGGTAGATGATGGCGCCCATGATGGCCCACGACAGCGCGGCCACGAGGCTTTGGGCTACAGCCATCAGGGTGCCGGGCAGGACGGCGTGCTGTCCCATCCAGGTCCAGGTGCGCTGCCGCGCCCGTGCGCACACCGCCACATAGCCGGCCGCCAGCATCAGCAGCACCGCGCCGAGCGCACGCAACAGATTCGAACCTATGGCCCAGCCCTGCGGCACGGGCACCGCACCCGACACGAACAGCATGCCCGCCACCCATGCGTAGCCTATCCAGTTGGACGCCGCCGAAAACAGGGCGACCCGCGTCGCCAAGGACTTGCGGCAGCCCAGCCGGGCGTAAAGCCTGAGGCGCGCGCCCAGGCCCCCCAGCAGCACGCCCAGGCTGAGATTCAGGGCATAGCTCATCATGGCCACGCCCAGCACTTTCGGCCAGGGCAGGGTATGGCCGGTGTAGCGTTTGCTCAGCAAATCCAGGGCGCCATAGACCAGGTAGCCCGCCGCGACGAGTCCGGCAGCGACGGCAATCGTGTCTGGCGGAATCCTGCGCATGGCGATCCAGACCTGGGCCCAGTCGACCGAACGGCCAAAGTAGTACAGCAACGCCGCCACCAACACGAGCACCACCGCCGGCAGCGCCCGCTTGAGGCGGGGCCAGCGGTGGCGCCATGCGCGCGTCAGCGTGGAACGGAACACTCTCATGCCGACTCCCGCTGCGGTTCCATGGCAATGGACTTCAGGCGCGGCTTGTGCGCGGGCAGGCTGCCGGCCCAGGCGGGAAAGCGCCGCAGGAAGTGGAACACGACCACCCCGATCCACAACCGCCGCAAGCGCCGCTTCGAACCTTCGGGCAGCTCGATGCGCCGGCAATCCTGTTCGATGAGCCGGTCCAGGCTGCCGCGCAGCGCGGCGTTCAATCCGGCATCGCGCGCCACCACGTTGGCCTCCAGGTTCAGCGCCAGGCTGAGCGGATCCAGGTTGCTGGACCCTATCGTGCTCCAGTCCTGGTCCACGCAAGCCACTTTTCCGTGCAGCGGCCGTTTGCAGTACTCGTATATCTCCACGCCCGCGTCGATCAGGTAGTCGTACAGCATGGACGCCGCCAGCCGCGCCACCAGCACGTCGGGTTCGCCCTGTAGCAGCAGCCGCACGCGCACGCCGCGGCGGGCGGCATTGGCCAGGTCATGCAGCAGCTGATAGCCGGGAAAGAAGTAGGCGTTGGCGATCAGCACGTCCTCGCGCGCGGCACGCACGCCAGCGCGGTAGTAGCGCTCGATATCGGTCCGATGCTCGATGTTGTCGCGCACCACCAGGCGTCCGCCGCCATCGCCCGCCGG
>NZ_DATCUY010000081.1:0-7259 GCF_036567245.1 Achromobacter sp.
CTGCCATGCGCGGGGCAACGATTGCGGTCCGGAGCGTTCGCTCCGGACTTCCCCTTCGTCATCTTCGTCCAGGCCTTCGGCCTTCCCTTCAGATTCCCTCGGGCTTATCGACGCCCCGCGCATGGCGGGCCGCCGACGCGACGGGCTCGTTCAGCTGCAATCTGGCGTCAGCTGGGGCGAGCGGCGTGCTTGGCATTCTGGCAACGGGTGGGTATGGCGGAGGATCTTGCGGGGCTCGCCTCGGGCCGGCCGCGCGGGCGGCCTTCCGAGGCTTCCGCGGTGCCTTGCGATTGAGGATGGCGCTGCGCGCGCATGATGCACAGGCCATCATTGAATCGTGGAGGCGATTGCTCATCGCTGAACATCGCCAGGCCGATTAATTATCACCAGCCGCTAAGCCACGGTGCCGGATGGGTGGCGCGCGCGAGAGAATCTTCAAGCGCAAACCGCTGCCTGCCGCGCGCCACCCATCACCGCCCACCCCCAATGATGCGGGGCCGCTAGAAAACGACCCTCCGCCATCGCGCTAGCGACCATCGCCACGACGCGCACAACCATGTATGTTGCCTACGGCCGCCCGCGCGGCCGTAGGCAACGGGCGACGCGAGACTCGCCACCGACCACGAATCTAGCAGCGCAGCAGACCAAGACGAACGTAGCCCGTCGGCGCGGGCGCCATGGCGGCGAGCGCCCTCGATGCGCCCGACGGAATCCGAAGGGAAGGCCGAAGGCCTGGACGAGGATGAGGATGGGGCAGTCCGGAGCGAAGGCTCCGGACCGCAATCGTGGGCGCTCGCCGCCATGGCGCCCGCGCCGACGGGCGACCTACGAAGCAGCCGCAACCCACCGCAAGAACCAACCGTTCAAAAAACCGACCGAGATCAGGGCTTAACCGACCGATGTCGACTAATACTCATCATGATCCCAAACGCAATCCCCATGGTGAACAAAGCCGTCCCCCCATAGCTCATGAACGGCAACGGCACCCCCACCACAGGCAGGATCCCCGTCACCATCCCCACGTTCACGAATACATAGATGAACAGCATCATCGTCAGCGCCCCCACCAGCAGCCTGCCGAACTGCGACGACGCCCGTGATGCGATCGTCAATCCGCGCGCCATCATCAGCCCGTACAGCACCAGGATGGCGATGCCGCCGTACAGTCCGAACTCCTCGGCGTACACCGCGAAGATGAAGTCGGTGGTGCGCTCCGGGATGAAATCCAGGTGCGTCTGCGTGCCCTTCATGTAGCCCTTGCCGTAGACCCCGCCCGAGCCCACCGCGATCATCGACTGGATCGTATGGAAGCCCTTGCCCAGCGGATCGGAGCTGGGATTGAGCAGCGTGCACACCCGGTGCTTCTGGTAGTCGTGCAGCACCACCCAGTCCACCTCAGGCTCGCAGAGCTGGTCCTCGTAGTAGACCAGCGTGCCGATGGCGATAATGCCTGCCAGCATCACCGGCACCAGCAGCTTGAACGACAGGCCCGCGAAGTAGATCACGAAGAAACCCGCGCCGAACACCAGCAGCGCCGTGCCCAGGTCGGGCTGCAGCACGATCAGGCCGAAAGGCGCGGCCAGCATGGCGGCGGCGGCCAGGAAGTCGCGGATGCGGACCGCGCCCTCGTGGCGCTGGAAGTACCAGGCCAGCATCATGGGCACGCCGATCTTCATCATCTCGGAGGGCTGGATGCGGGTCACGCCCAGGTTCAGCCAGCGGGTCGCGCCCTTGCTGGTTTCGCCGAAAAACTCCACGCCCAGCAGCAGCACCACCCCCACCACGTAGAAGGGCAAGGCCAGCTTCATCAGCCACTTAGGTGGAATCAGCGCCATGACCCACATCGCGAAAAAGGCGATGATGAAGTTGCGCGACTGTTCGGCGAAGCGCCAGTCGGTGCCGCCCACGGCGGAATGCATCACCGTCATGCCGAGCGCGGCGAACATCAGCAGGATCGCCAGCAACGGCCAATCGAAGGCCGTGAACACGCGTAGCAGGATAAGGCCCAGGCGTTTCATTATCGGCGCACCACGTCAGAAGCAATTTCCTCGACCGAGGCCAAGGGGTCGGCGCGATCAGGCCGCACGATCTTGTCCTGGCGGTCCTTGGCCAGCCAATAGTCGAATACCTTGCGGGCGACCGGCGCGGCGACGCTGGCGCCCCAGCCGGCGTTCTCGACGATCAGCGCCACCGCGATGCGCGGGTGTTCAAGCGGCGCGAAGCCCATGAACAGGGCGTGGTCGCGCAGGCGTTCGTCGATGGCGCTGGCGCGGTAATGGCCGCCGCGCAGGCTGAACACTTGCGCGGTGCCGGTCTTGCCGGCCGCCTGGTAAGGCGTGTTGGCGAACGCGCGCCGCGCCGTGCCGGCCCGCACCACGTCCGCCATGGCGTTCTTGATCACGTCAACGTTGGCCTGCTTGAGAGGAATGCGGTAGTCGGGCGCGGACTCGGTGGGCTTGGCCACGCCGCTGCGCGGATCGCGCACCGCGTGCACCAGGTGCGGACGGCGGTACAAGCCGTTGTTGGCCAGCGTGGACGTGCCTTGCGCCAGCTGCAGCAGCGTGAAGGCGTTGTAGCCCTGCCCCACCGCCACGGAAATCGTCTCGCCCGCGTACCAGCGCTGCCGATCCTTGTCCTTGTAGGCCGAGCGCTTCCAGTCGGTCGAGGGCAGTACGCCGCGCTTTTCGCCTTCCAGGTCGATACCGGTGATCTGGCCGAAGCCGAACTGCTTGGTGAAATCGTGCAGCGCGTTCACGCCGATCTCGGGGCCCAGCGAATAGAAGTAGGTGTCGGACGACACCACGATGGCCTTGTGCATGTCCGTCATGCCGTAGGCCGCCCCGCCGGCGTTGCGGAATTTCTGGCCGCCGAATTCGTAGTAGCCGGGGTCGGAGATGCGGTCGGTGGCGCGGCGCTTGCCCAGTTCGAGCGCGGCCAGGGCCACGAAAGGCTTGTAGGTCGAACCGATGGGATAGGTGCCGTACAGCGGCCGGTTGATCAGCGGATGGTCCGGCGATTCGTTCAGCATGCGCCAGTTGTCCACGTCGATGCCGTCCACGAACAGGTTGGGGTCGAACGAAGGCTGCGAGACGAAGGCCAACACCTCGCCCGTGTCGGGGTCGATGGCGACCAGCGCGCCGCGCTGCCCCTCGAAAGCCGCTTCGGCCACCTTCTGCAGGCCCAGGTCGATGGACAGCATGATGTCGGAGCCAGGCACGGGATCGATCCGGCGCAGCGTGCGCATGGGCCGTCCGCCCGCGGTCACTTCGACCTCTTCCAGACCGGTGCGGCCGTGCAGTTGCTCTTCCCAGGTCTTCTCGATGCCCTTCTTGCCGATGACGTCGGTGCCGCGGTAGTTGCCCAACTGGCCGGCGCGCTCCAGCTCTTCGTTATCGCCCTCCGCGATGCGGCCGATATAGCCGACCACATGGCCCGCCGAGGCGCCCTGCGGATACTCGCGCACCCAGCGCGCGCGCAGCTCCACGCCCGGAAACTGGAAGGAATGCGCGGCGAACCAGGCAGCCTCGGTTTCGTTGAGATTGTTGCGCAGCTGCAGGCTGGCGTAGCGGCTGGACTCGGCGGCGCGACGCTTGAAACGGCGCTGGTCGGCCGGGCTGATGTACACGACCTCGGTCAGGCGTTCGAACAGCTCGCTCAGATTGCCGGCGTGGGCCGGCACGACTTCGAGGGTGTAAGTGCGGTAGTTGCGCGCCAGCACCTCGCCATTGCGGTCCAGGATCTCGCCGCGCCGCGGCGGGATCGGCACGACCGCGATGCGGTTGCGGTCGGCGCGCTCGGACAGGCCTTCGTAGCGGTCGACTTGCAGATACCAGAACCGGCCGATCAGCACGCCGAAGCAGGCCAGCGCGAACAGGCCGCCCACCCAGGCGCGCAGGCGGAAACGCTGCTTCTGCTGCTGGCCGGTTTTCTTGAATTCGAACATGACGCGGCGCCGCCGTCAGGCGGAGGAAGATTCGGCGTCGTCGACACCGCGCTGCGGCAAGTGCAGAACCCAACCCGCCAGCGGCCACAAGGCGGCGGTCAGGAGCACGCTGATGCCCCAGTCCCAGCCCGGCCATTTGCCGGCCAGCCACGCATGGATGATCTGGGTCACGAAACGGGCGATGAAGAACACAGGCAGCATGTGCATGGCCTGGCTCCAGAGGTCGAACCGCTGCAGCCGGCGGTGCAGCACCACGGCGCCGTAGGCGACCAGCGTGTACGACAGCGCGTGCTCGCCCAGCAGGCCGGCGTCGTGCACGTCCATCAGCAGGCCGAAGAAGAAGGCGGTGAACAGGCCGATGCGGCGCGGCTCGTGCACGCACCAGAAGGCGATGATCAGCAGCAGGATGTCGGGCGCGCCCTGCCATAGACGCCACGGCAGCAGCGACACCAGCCACGCCACCAGCACCGTGGCCCAGACGAATACGCCGTGCGCGGGGCCGGAGAGCCGGTCGGGCTGCACATTGCTGGGGGTGCCGAGGCGGCGCGTGGCCTGCCCCGAGGATTGCTTAGTCCGATCCACCGGAATCGACCTCCTGACGGTTGGACTCGGCGCGTTCCACATCGACCTGCAGAACCAGGAAGTGACGGTAGCGTTCGGGATGGGCCAGCGGTTCGCACACGGCTCGCGCAAAACCGGAGGCGGTATCGCGTTCGACCGAGGTCACCTTGGCCACCGGCAGGCCGGCCGGAAACAATCCGCCGACGCCGCTGGTAACGATAGTATCGCCTTCCTTGATGTCGGCATTGGCGGCAAGGTAACGGACTTCCATCTTGCCGGGCGAGTTGCCGCCGAACGCGATCAGGCGCAAGCCGTTGCGCAGCAACTGCACGGGAATGGAGACCTGCTCGTCGGTGACCAGCGCCGCCTCGGCGGTCATCGGCGTGACGCGCACGATCTGCCCGACCACGCCGCCTTCGTCGATCACCGGCATGCCCGGCGCCAAGCCCGCCTTGCTGCCCTTGTTGAACACCAGGCGCTGTGTGAACGCGTTGGTGGGCTCGTACATGACCTCGACCACCACGGCGGACTGCGCCACGGTGTCGGTCACGCCCAGCAGCCGGCGCAACTGCGAGTTCTCGGCCGCCAGTTGGGCGCCGTGCGTGGTCACCTGGGCCAACTCGATGCGCTGGCGTTGCAGGGCTTCGTTTTCGCTACGGATGAGGTTGGCCGCGTTGACCCATTCGTTCACTTGCTGGACGAGGTCGCGTGGCGCCATGACGGCGCGCTGGAAGGGGTAAAGCGCCACGGATATCGCGCGGCGCGCCGGTTCCAGCATGCGCCATTGCGAATCCATGACGATCAGGGCCAAAGCAAGGACGACCAGAACGACCAGCCGCACCTCCGCAGGTGGGCCGCGCCTGAATAGGGGAGGAGTCCCTTGTCGTTGCATGAATCTCAGCCCGGACGCCCGCGTCCGTCGCTCCGGCAGCGGCCGGAGCCGTGAAAAAGCGGGGCTCCGGGCTGGCGGGCAAAATTAGTCGTTGATGAAGATCGCGCCCAGTTTCTCAAGGTGTTCCAGCGCCTCGCCGCAACCGCGCACGACGCAGGTCAGCGGATCGTCCGCCACCACGACGGGCAGGCCGGTCTCTTCCTGCAGCAGGCGGTCCAGGTCGCGCAGCAGCGCGCCGCCGCCGGTCAGGGCAATGCCCTTGTCGGTGATGTCGGCGCCCAGCTCCGGCGGGGTCTGTTCCAGCGCGATCTTCACGGCCGAAACGATCTGGTTCAGCGGATCCGTCAGCGATTCCAGGATCTCGTTGGACGAGACCGTGAAGCTGCGCGGCACGCCTTCGGCCAGATTACGGCCCTTGACCTCGATCTCGCGGACTTCGGAGCCGGGGAAGGCCGAGCCGATTTCCTTCTTGATCAGTTCGGCGGTGGGTTCGCCGATCAGCATGCCGTAGTTGCGGCGGATATAGTTGACGATGGCTTCGTCGAACTTGTCGCCGCCGACGCGCACCGAGCCCTTGTAGACCATGCCGCCCAGCGAGATGACCGCCACTTCGGTGGTGCCGCCGCCGATGTCGACGACCATGGAACCGCTGGCGTCGGACACGGCCAGGCCGGCGCCGATGGCCGCAGCCATGGGCTCTTCGATCAGGAAGACGTGGGACGCGCCCGCGCCCAGGGCCGATTCACGGATGGCGCGGCGTTCAACCTGGGTGGAGCCGCAGGGCACGCAAACAATGATGCGCGGGCTGGGCGCCAGCATGTTGCGCGGGTGCACCATGCGGATGAACTGCTTGAGCATCTGCTCGGTGACCGTGAAGTCGGCAATGACGCCGTCCTTCATGGGCCGGATGGCCTCTATATTGCCGGGCACGCGGCCAAGCATCTGCTTGGCTTCTTGACCGACGGCCTGAATGATCTTCTTGCCGTGGGGACCGCCTTCATGACGGATTGCGACCACGGACGGTTCATCGAGCACGATGCCCTTGCCGCGGACGTAAATCAGCGTATTGGCGGTACCGAGGTCGATCGCCATATCGCTGGAAAAATAACTGCGCAGGAATCCGAACATGGGAGCTCAGCTAAATTCTGGGGGGAATGAGGTACATACCGCGGGGCGTAGGGCCCGTAAAACAACGGGTCCGCCTGTCATCACGGCGATTAAACCGTGAATCATAACTTATAATTTCCCCGGAAATAGCGCATAAATGCAGGCTATTCAAGCTTTGTAACGGGTTCGGCGTATGCATACTGCCCTCTCCCGCCCCTCGGCCTTCGCTTATCGAATTGCAATCCCCCATGGCGCTCAATGACACAGATGTGGCCCGCATTGCCCGGCTGGCCAGAATCGAACTGACCCCCGACCAGCGCACCCTCGCGCAGGCCGAACTCAACGGCATCCTCCACCTGATCGAACGGCTACAGTCCGTCGACACCCAGGGGGTCGAACCCCTGGCCCACCCGCTGTCCGCCCACGAAGACATCGTGCTGCGCCTGCGTGAAGATGCCGTGACCGAACCCAGCTCGGAGGCCCGCCGCGTGGAGCTGCTGGCCAACGCCCCCGACGCCCAGGAAGGCCTGTTCCTGGTTCCCAAGGTCCTGGATTAAGTCATGACGAAACCCGCTCTGCACACCCAATTCAAGGGGATCGCCGCCCTGCGCGCGGCCCTTGCGCAACGCCAGGTCAGCGCCGTCGAGCTCGCCCAAAGCGGTCTGGCGGCCGCCGAAACGGCCAGCGGCCTGAATTGCTTTTTACATATTGACGCCGAATTGACGCTGGCCCAGGCCCGCGCCGCCGACGCCGCGC
>NZ_DATCUY010000082.1:0-1556 GCF_036567245.1 Achromobacter sp.
GTCGGCGGCAGGCTCGATCTCGGCCGGCGGGCGCGGCACCGGCATGCCGCCCGCCATTTCCGGACAGACGGCCACCACCCGGCCTTCGTCGCGCCACCCGGCCAGCACGGGATTGTCGTGGGAGGCGCTGCGTCCGTCGTAGCGCACGGGGTTGCCCAGGAGGCAGGAACTGACCAGAACGTATTGCATGCGTAATCCGACGTGTGGGGCTGCCAAGCCCGGATCCAAAGCATGCATGATAGAGCACCCAGCCTGGCCTCAGGCAGCCCTCCGGCCTCGGAATCAGCAGCCGGCCGCAGCTCTCTCGCGCATCCAGGCACGCAGCGCGGGATCGCGCACTTGCAGCACCTCGAACAGGCCCAGCGCGTTGAGCGCGGGCAAGGCCTCCTGGATGTCCTGCCGCGCCACGGCCACGGCTTGGGCCGGCGCCTGCGGGTCGAGGCAGACGCGGGCGTTCGCGAGGAATGCCCCCACGGTTCCCTTGCGTACCGCCACGCCCTTGAAATCGCCTAGTTCCACGCCGTCCGGCAAGATGTCGTCTGCTTTCATGTTCAGCTCCTGTTGCTGGTCGAGACAGGAGTACGATAGACGCGCCCGTGTGGCAAGTCTGCGCTGTTTGAGTCAATTGATACGGTGTTTCTGCCAGTGGCAATCCAGGTTCCCAACCGCCCCTTGCTCGATCCCGGCCGCGCCCGGTCGCGCGGCGGCCCCAGGCTGATCGCCGTGCGCAACCAGGACGGCGCGCTGCGCCACACCGCCATGCACCAGCATGCGCGGGGGCAGTTGCTGGGCGCGTATCGGGGCTTGCTGACGGTCTACGCGGGCGACCTGCAATGGGTGGTGGCGTCGCGGCAGGCCGTCTGGATTCCTCCCGACCAGCCGCATGGACTCTATTCGCACGGCGTCTATGCCGGCTATAGCGCGTACTTGAGTCCCGCGGCTTGCGCCGGGCTGCCCGCCACGCCCTGCGTGCTGCATGCCTCGGATCTGCTGCTGGCCGCGGTGGACCGCGCCGCGTCCTGGGACGACGACACGATGGGACCGGCGCGCAGCCGCCTCATTGAAGTGATCCGGGATGAAATCAGAAGCTTGCCGCAAGCCGGCCAGGCGCTGCTGCTGCCCCGCGAGCCGCGCTTGCAGCGGCTGGCGCTTGCGCTGTCGGACCAACCCTCGGACGTCCGGACGCAGGAGGAATGGGCCGAAGCGATCGGCATGTCGCCGCGCACGCTGGCGCGCCGCTACCTGGCGGAAACCGGGTTGACCCTGGGGGCATGGCGCCAGCGCGCCCGCCTGATGCGGGCGCAGGAAATGCTGGCGGAGGGCGCCGCCGTGACCACGGTGGCGCTGGAACTGGGCTACGACAACGTCAGCGCCTTCATCGCCATGTTCAAGCGCGAACTGGGCGCTACGCCGGGCCGCTACAGCGGCCCGGGCGGTTAGGGGCTGTCAGTCCCGAAGCCTGGGCTTCAGGATTCCTCGGCCGCCTTGCTGGCCCGGCGCGTGCGGGGAGCGGTCTTGCTGGCGGTCTTGCTGGCCGCCTTGCGCGCAGGCTTGGC
>NZ_DATCUY010000083.1:0-18103 GCF_036567245.1 Achromobacter sp.
CTTGGCGCACCAGCACGGCGGCGCAGGCCAGGGCCAGCGTGGCAGAACTGGCGGCTTGGGGGTCGGGCAGCAGCGTGGCGCGTTGGCGTTCGATCAGGCCGGTGTCCAGGTCCGCCGCGGCGAAGGCGCTGTCCTGCATCAGGCGGGACAGGAAGGCCACGTTGGTCTGCACGCCCACGGCTTGGGTCTGGGCCAGGGCCTGCAGCATGCGGGCGCGGGCCTGGTCGCGGTCGGCGCCGTGCACGATCAGCTTGGCGATCATGGGGTCGTAGAACGGCGTAATGGTGTCGCCCATGCGCACGCCGCCGTCGACCCGGATGTCGCCGTTGGCGAACGCGGTGTGCGCCGGCAGGCCCAGGTAGGCCAGGGTGCCGATGGACGGCAGGAAGCCCTTCTCGGGGTTCTCGGCGTAGATGCGGGCCTCGATGGCATGTCCCTGGATGCGCAGGTCTTCCTGGCGCGCCGGCAGCGGTTGGCCGGCGGCCACGCGCAACTGCCATTCGACCAGGTCGTGGCCGGTGATCATTTCGGTGACCGGGTGCTCGACCTGCAGGCGCGTGTTCATTTCCATGAAATAGAAACGGCCGTCGGGCTCGGCAATGAATTCCACCGTGCCCGCGCCGACGTAGCCCACGGCGCGCGCGGCGGCCACGGCGGCTTCGCCCATGGCGCGGCGGCGCTCTTCGGTCATGCCGGGCGCGGGGGCTTCCTCGATCACCTTCTGGTGGCGGCGCTGCACCGAGCAATCGCGCTCGAACAGATAGACGCAGTTGCCGTGCGTGTCGGCGAACACCTGGATCTCGATGTGGCGCGGTTTCTGCAGATAGCGTTCGATCAGCACGCGGTCGTCGCCGAAGCTGGAGGCGGCCTCGCGCTGGCAGGAGGCCAATGCATCGAGGAACGCGCCCGACGATTCGACCACGCGCATGCCCTTGCCGCCGCCGCCGGCGCTGGCCTTGATCAGCACGGGGTAGCCGATGGCGTCAGCCTGGGTCTTGAGGAACTGCGGGTCCTGGTTGTCGCCGTGATAGCCCGGCACCAGCGGCACGCCGGCTTTTTCCATCAGCGATTTGGCGGCGGACTTGCTGCCCATGGCGGCGATGGCGGAGGCCGGCGGTCCGACAAAAGCGATGCCGGCCTTTTCAGCGGCTTCGGCGAAGGCTTCGTTTTCCGAGAGGAAACCGTAACCAGGATGGATGGCGCCCGCGCCGGTGTCGCGCGCGGCCTGCAGGATGGCGTCGGCGCGCAGGTAGCTGGCGCGCGGCTCCGAGCCGCCGATGTACACGGCCTGGTCGCAGGCGGCGACGTGGCGGGCGTTGGCGTCCGCGTCGGAATACACCGCCACGGTGCGGATGCCCATGCGGCGGGCGGTAGCGGCCACGCGGCAGGCGATTTCACCGCGGTTGGCAATCAGCAAAGTGTCGAACATGGATGTCATCCAGGCTGAAATTATTCTTGGGCTGCAATGTAGGGCGGCTGTGCCGCCCTACATGCGGAACACGCCGAACTTGGTGTCCTCGATGGGCGCATTCAAGGCTGCCGACAGCGCCAACCCCAACACGCGCCGCGTGTCGGCCGGCGCGATGATGCCGTCGTCCCACAGGCGCGCGGTGGCGTAGTAGGGATGGCCTTCGCGTTCATACTGTTCGCGGATCGGCGTCTTGAAGGCGGTTTCCTCGTCGGCGGACCACTGGCCGCCGCGGGCCTCGATGCCGTCGCGCTTGACCGTGGCCAGCACGCTTGCGGCCTGTTCGCCGCCCATGACCGAGATGCGGGCGTTGGGCCACATGAACAGCATGCGGGGCGAATAGGCGCGACCGCACATGCCGTAGTTGCCGGCGCCGAACGAGCCGCCGATCAGCACCGTGAACTTGGGAACGTTGGCCGTGGCCACCGCCGTCACCATCTTGGCGCCGTGGCGGGCGATGCCTTCGTTTTCGTACTTGCGGCCGACCATGAAGCCGGTGATGTTCTGCAGGAACACCAGCGGGATCTTGCGCTGCGCGCACAGTTCGATGAAGTGCGCGCCCTTTTGCGCGGACTCCGAGAACAGGATGCCGTTGTTGGCCACGATGCCCACGGGCATGCCGTGGATGTGGGCGAAGCCGGTGACCAGCGTGGGGCCGAAGCGCGCCTTGAACTCGTCGAACTCGGAGCCGTCCACGATGCGCGCGATGACTTCGCGCACGTCATAGGGCTTGCGCGTGTCGGCGGGGATGATGCCGTTCAGTTCGCTGGGGTCGTAGCGCGGCTCGCGCACCGGGATGGTGGCCAGCGGCTGCGGCTTCTTGCGATTCAGGCGCGCGACCGCGTTGCGCGCCAATTGCAGCGCGTGCATGTCGTTGGCGGCCAGGTGGTCGACCACGCCGGACAGGCGCGTGTGCACGTCGCCGCCGCCCAGGTCTTCGGCGCTGACCTCTTCACCGGTGGCGGCCTTTACCAGTGGCGGGCCGCCCAGGAAGATGGTGCCCTGGTTCTTGACGATGATGGACTCGTCGCTCATGGCGGGCACGTAGGCGCCGCCGGCGGTGCAGGAACCCATCACCACGGCGATCTGCGAAATGCCTTGCGCGGACATCTGCGCCTGGTTGTAGAAGATGCGGCCGAAGTGTTCGCGGTCGGGGAAGACCTCGTCCTGCTGCGGCAGGTTGGCGCCGCCCGAATCCACCAGGTAGACGCAGGGCAGGTGGTTCTGCGCGGCGATCTCCTGCGCGCGCAGGTGCTTCTTGACCGTCATCGGGTAGTAGGTGCCGCCCTTGACCGTGGCGTCGTTGCAGACGATCACGCATTCGGTGCCGGCCACGCGGCCGATGCCGGTGATGACGCCGGCGCCGGGGGCTTCGCCGCCGTACATGCCGTGCGCCGCCATCGGCGACAGTTCCAGGAACGGCGTGCCCGGATCGATCAGGTGTTCAACGCGGTCGCGCGGCAGCAGCTTGCCGCGCGCCACGTGCTTGGCGCGCGCGGCTTCGCTGCCGCCCAGCGCGGTATGGGCCAACTGCTGGTCCAGATCGTCCAGCTGGGCCTGCATGGCCTGCGCATTGTCGGTGTAGTCCTGCGACCGCGGATTGATGCGGGATTCGATGATGGGCATGGGGTTCCACCCGTCCTGCTTGTTGGAAATTTGAAGGCGCTCGTGGAGCGGTTTGTCTCGCTGCCCGGTGGGCCGGGCATGCTTATTGGCTATCGGTATCGAAGAGGGATTTCGTTGCGCCTTTCCTGCACGGCGCGCGACCGACCCGTCGCGCTACGACGCCATGCAAAAAAGGCGCAGCGGAATCCATCGAAAGCCGGGAGGCCGAAGCCTCCCGGCGTTGCGTCAGATCATTTCAATCGCCATTGCCACGGCTTCGCCGCCGCCGATGCACAGCGTGGCCACGCCGCGCTTGCCGCCGGTCTTGCGCAGCGCGCCGACCAGGGTGGCCATCAGGCGGGCGCCGGACGCGCCGATCGGATGGCCCAGGGCGGTGGCGCCGCCGTGGATGTTGACCTTGTCATGCGGCAGCTTGAAGTCGGTCATGGCGGCCATGGTGACCACCGCGAAGGCTTCGTTGATTTCGTAGAGGTCCACGTCCTCGGCCTTCCAGCCGGTCTTGGCGAACAGGTTCTTCAGCGCGCCCACCGGGGCGGTGGTGAACCAGTTCGGCTCTTGCGAATGCTGGCTGTGGGCGACGATGCGGGCCAACGGCTTCACGCCCAGCTTTTCAGCGGTGGAGGCGCGCATCAGCACCATGGCCGCGGCGCCGTCGGAGATCGACGACGAGTTGGCGGCGGTGACGGTGCCGTCCTTCTTGAAGGCGGGCTTGAGGGTGGGGATCTTTTCCGGCATGGCCTTGGTGGGGGCCTCGTCGGTGTCGATCACGGTGTCGCCCTTGCGGCCGGCCACGGTCACGGGGGCGATTTCCCACTTGAAGCTGCCGTCTTCCGATGCGGCGCGGGCGCGGCGCAGCGATTCCAGCGAGAACGCGTCCTGCTGTTCGCGGGTGAAGGAATATTTGGAGGCGCAATCTTCGGCGAACACGCCCATGGCCTTGCCCTTGTCGTAGGCGTCTTCCAGGCCGTCCAGCGCCATGTGGTCATACACGGTGTTGTGGCCGTAGCGGTAGCCCTGGCGGCCCTTGAGCAGCAGGTAGGGGGCGTTGCTCATGCTTTCCTGGCCGCCAGCGACGACGATGTTGGCGCTGCCCGCGGCCAGCAGGTCATGGCCGAACATGGCGGCCTTCAGGCCCGAACCGCACACCTTGTGGATGGTGGTGCAAGCCACGCCCAGCGGCAGGCCGGCGCCCAACGCGGCCTGGCGCGCGGGGGCCTGGCCTTGGCCAGCCTGCAGCACGTTGCCCATGATGACTTCTTCGACTTGCTCGGGTTTGATGCCGGCGCGTTCGACGGCGGCCTTGATGGCGATCGAGCCCAGCTCGTGCGCGGCCAGGCCGGACAAGGCGCCCAGCATGCCGCCCATGGGCGTGCGGGCGACGGAAACGATGACGATGGGATCTGACATGGCTAGCTCCTGTGAGGGTCGGGACAGCTCTGGGGTTACGAGGCCGCGTGGTCGCCTGGAGGGCATTCCGGACGCAGGCGTCTGTCCGTATCGTAAGGGAAAAATTCTTCAATCCGGCCTTGCGCAACATGGTTGCGGCAGGCTTGCCACCAGTCCGGTTCCAGCAGGTCGGCATGGTGACGCATGAAGGCGCCGCGCACGCGCGGGTCGCCTAGCAGGAAGCGTCCGAATTCCTCGGGGAAGACGTCATTCGGACCAATGGCGTACCAGGGCTCGGAAGCCAGTTCCGCCTCTTCGTTGGGGGCGGGCGGGATGCGCCGGAAATTCATTTCGGTCATGCGCTGGATTTCGTCGTAATCGTAGAAAACGACGCGGCCCAGGCGCGTGACGCCGAAGTTCTTGTACAGCATGTCGCCGGGGAAAATATTGGCCGCGGCCAGCTGGCGGATGGCGTCCCCGTATTCGCGCACGGCCGGGTCCAGCAGCGCGTCCGAAGCCTGGCGCAGATAGATGTTCAGCGGGGTCATGCGCCGTTCGATGTAGACATGGCGGATGACCACCGTGTCGCCGGTTTCCTCTATCAGGCTGGGTACCAGCCGGCGCAGTTCTTCCAGCAGGGCCGGCGCGAAGCGCGCGCGCGGCAGCGCTACCTGCGAATATTCCCAGGTGTCGGCCATGCGGCCGACGCGGTCGTGCAGCTTCACCATCTGGTACTTGCGGCGCACGGTGGCATGGTCCATGCCGTCCTTGTCGATGCGGTCCTTGATGAGCTTGAACACGTAGGGATAGGACGGCAGCGTGAACACGCACATCACCATGCCCTTGATGCCGGGGGCGATGTCGAAGGCGTCGCGCGAATGGGCCAAGTGATGCAGGAAGTCGCGGTAGAACAGCGTCTTGCCCTGCTTCTGCAGGCCGATCATGGTGTAGAGCTCGGCCTTGGGCTTGCGCGGCAGCAGGCTGGACAGGAAGTTCACCACCGCGGCCGGCGTTTCCATGTCCACCAGGAAGTAGGCGCGCGTGAAGCTGAACAGCGTGCTCAGGTCGTCGGCGCCCAGCAGCAGCGCATCCAGTACGACCTGGCCCGCCGGGTTGCGCATCAGCGCCACCGCAAAGGGATACACCGTGCCCTGGTTGATCAGGCGGCCGACGATGTAGGCTCCCTTGTTGCGGAAGAACAGCGAGCCCAGCGCGTGGATCTGGCAGTCGCTGGCGATGCGGCGGCCGACGTGGCGCGGCAGTATCGTGCGCAGCTGTTTGACCGCGGCGCGCGCCAGCAGCCGCGTGTCGCGCGGCAGGTCTTCAAAGGGCAGCGCCAGGCCGAAGTCCGCCACCATGCGGATCAGGCTTTTCTCGAGCCCGTCCGTGGCCGGGTAGTACACCCGGTACGAGGGGAGGCTGCTGTCCAGGTAATCGGTGGCGATGGCCGGACGAACGAACAGGAAGGCGTTGTGGAAATAGTCGCGATGCAGGATGCGGCAGGAGACCGAATTGAAAAAGGTCTCGGCGCATTCGGGCTGGCGGTGCTCGCCCAGCAGCCCCACGAATTCCTGCTTGATCTGCTGCCAGAACGCGGTCTGCTCGTCGCTCAGGGTGGGCGCGGCGCTGCCGTTGGCCCCCACCGCGCCTTCCGGCCGGCCGCGCAGCACGCCTTCCAGCTGGGTGGCGCATTCGCGCACCCGCATGTCGTAGTACTCGATGCGTTCGCGCGACAGGCGCTGGATTCCGTGCCAGTCGCCGGATTCGAACAGCGCCTTGGCGCGCTGGGCGCTGTAGCGGAACAGTGCGTAGTGGCGGTCGAAGCCCGCCAGGATCAGCCGCGCGACGTCCAGAGGCGAGGGGCCCGGCGCGGGCGCCTGCTCGATGTGCTGGACGTCGGACATGCGGATCATGGAGGCGCGCTCAGGCGGTTTCGTTGAACAGTTCGCGGCCGATCAGCATGCGGCGGATTTCGCTGGTGCCGGCGCCGATCTCGTACAGCTTGGCGTCGCGCCACAGGCGCCCCACCGGGTACTCGTTGATGTAGCCGTTGCCGCCCAGGATCTGCACGCCCTCGCCCGCCATCCAGGTGGCTTTTTCGGCCGTGTACAGGATCAGTGCGGCGCAATCCTTGCGCACCTGGCGCACGTGTTCGGCGCCCAGGCGGTCCAGGTTCTTGCCGACCTGGTAGC
Organism: Achromobacter sp.; assembly: GCF_036567245.1. Lineage (GTDB taxonomy): Bacteria > Pseudomonadota > Gammaproteobacteria > Burkholderiales > Burkholderiaceae_B > Achromobacter. The sequence continues at coordinate 6,673 of NZ_DATCUY010000083.1, forward strand.
AGAAGGCCCGGCTGGCCTGCAGGGTGGTGTACAGGTCCGCGACCTTGCCCTGGATCAGCTGGAATTCGCCGATGGCCTGGCCGAACTGCTTGCGGTCATGGATATAGGGGACGACCACGTCCATCACGGCCTGCATGATGCCCACCGGGCCGCCGGACAGCACCGCACGTTCGTAGTCCAGGCCGCTCATCAGCACCTTGACGCCGCCGTTGACCTGGCCCAGCACGTTTTCTTCGGGGATTTCGCAGTCCTGGAACACCAGTTCGCCGGTGTGGCTGCCGCGCATGCCCAGCTTGTCCAGCTTCTGCGCGACGGAAAAGCCCTTGAAGCCCTTTTCGACCAGGAAGGCGGTGATGCCGCGCTGATGGGCTTCGGGGTCGGTCTTGGCGTAGACCACCAGGGTGTCGGCGTCGGGGCCGTTGGTGATCCACATCTTGGTGCCGTTCAGCACATAGCGGTCGCCGTTCTTGTCGGCGCGCAGCTTCATGCTGACCACGTCGGAACCGGCGCCCGGCTCGCTCATGGCCAGGGCGCCCACGTGTTCGCCGGAAATCAGCTTGGGCAGGTACTTGGCCTTCTGGGCCGCCGTGCCGTTGCGGTTGATCTGGTTCACGCACAGGTTGGAGTGCGCGCCATAGGACAGGCCGACCGACGCGCTGGCGCGGGAGATTTCCTCCATCACGATCATGTGGGCCAGATAGCCCATTTTTGCGCCGCCGTATTCCTCATCGGCCGTCATGCCCAGCACGCCGAGCTCGCCGAATTTGCGCCAGAGGTCCATGGGGAACTGGTCGCTGCGGTCCACTTCTGCGGCGCGCGGCGCGATCTCGGCCTGCGCGAAATTGCGCACCGCGTCGCGCAGCATGTCCAGATCTTCGCCCAGGTCGAAGTTCAGGCCGGGAAGGTTCATCGCTGTCTCCGTGATAGTAGGTACTTACTATTTTGTAGGCGCCTGTCTCCGGCGCCTGATTGCCGCGCGTGGCTCATGATGCGCCGATCGGCCATCGCTGCGCAATGATGCACTGCAAATATTACGTTTACGTAAACGTAAAGTGGAGTCGGGTTATCCCTAGGTAATTGCGTGTTACCGGGGGAGCGGCGCTGGGTAAGATTCCAGCCGATCCTTGAATCCTGAATCATTGCGACGGAGTTTGCCGTGCTCGAACTATCCAATCTGGACGAAATTGTGGCGCTGCGGCGCGACATCCACATGCACCCGGAGCTTTGCTACGAAGAGCACCGCACGGCCAAGGTGGTGGCGGACACGCTGCGCGGCTGGGGCATCGAGACCCACACCGGCATCGCCAAGACCGGGGTGGTCGGCGTGATCAAGCGCGGCGCGTCGGATCGCGCCATCATGCTGCGCGCCGACATGGATGCGCTGCCCATGCAGGAAGAAAACCAGTTCGAGCACCGCTCGCGCCACGACGGCAAGATGCACGGCTGCGGCCATGACGGCCATACCGCCATGCTGCTGGCCGCCGCGCGCCACCTGCAGACCGAGGGCGGCTTCGATGGCACGGTGTACCTGTGCTTCCAGCCAGCCGAGGAAGGCGGCGCGGGCGGCCGGGCGATGATCCAGGACGGCTTGTTCGAACGCTTCCCCTGCGAAGCCGTGTTCGGCATGCACAACTGGCCGGGGCTGCCGGCCGGGTCCATCGGCGTCTGTGCCGGCCCGATGATGGCGGCCGCCAACGGCTTCAAGATCACCGTGCGCGGCAAGGGCGGCCACGCCGCCGCGCCGCAGGACTGCAGCGATCCGGTGCCGGCGCTGTTCGCCATCGGCCAGTCGCTGCAGACCATTCTCACGCGCAGCAAGCGTCCGCTGGACGCTGCCGTGCTGTCGATCACCCAGGTGCAGGCCGGCGGCAGCGTGATCAACGTGATTCCCAACAGCGCCTGGCTGGGCGGCTCGGTGCGGGCCTACAGCACCGACGTGGTCGATCTGATCGAACGCCGCATGAACGAGATCGCTGGCAACATCGCGGCCGCGCACGGCTGCGAGGCCGACGTGTTCTTCGAGCGCCGCTACCCGGCGCTGGTGAATACCGTGGCCGAGACCGAGTTCTGCATGGAAGTCATGCGTGAGGTCGTGGGCGAGGACAAGGCCATGGTGATCGAGCCTGCCATGGCCTCGGAAGACTTTGCCTTCCTGCTGCAGGAAAAGCCCGGCTGCTACGTGTTCCTGGGCAACGGCGACGGCGAACACCGCATGGCGGGCCACGGCCTGGGTCCCTGCATGCTGCACAACGCCAGCTATGACTTCAATGATGCCCTGATTCCGGCTGGCGCGTCGTACTGGGTACGCCTGTCGCAACGCTATCTGGCCTGATGCGCTTCACGCTTTTCGCTTTATCTGACGCAGTGCCACGCAACATTACTAGGACGATATGAAAAAGAAGACATTGCTGATCAAGGCCGCGGGGGCGGCCATGGCAATCATGGCCAGCGGCGCAATGGCGCAGAGCTGGCCGGCCAAGCCCGTCACGCTGGTGGTGCCCTACACCGCAGGCGGCAGCGCCGACGCGATCGGACGCCGCCTGGGCGACGTGCTGCGCAAGGAAAGCAACGTAACCGTCATCGTCGAGAACAAGCCGGGCGCGGGCGCCTCCGTGGGCACCGACTTCGTGGCGCGGGCGCAGCCGGACGGCACCACCCTGCTGCTGGCCTCCACCAGCCCGCTGACGATCTTCCCGCATCTGGCCAAGACCAACTACGACCCGATGAAGGACCTGACGCCGGTGGCCAGCGTGGCGGTGGCGCCTGTCGCCATCGTCGCCACCAAGGCGCTGCCGGTGAAGGACTTCGCCGGCCTGATCGACTACGCCAAGTCGCATCCGGACGGCGTGCGCTACGGCACGCCGGGCCAGGGCACCGTGGCCCACATCGGCATGTCGGCCGTCACGGCGCAAACCGGCACCCAGATGCTGCATGTGCCTTACCGCGGCAACAGCCAGGCGCTGACCGACGGCCTGGGCGGCGTGGTCGAGCTGCTGGTGGTCAATAGCGACGTGGTGCTGCCGCACGTCGCCAACGGCGCGCTCAAGCCGCTGGCCGTGATGGCCCCCGAGCGCCTGGCCGCCTGGCCGGACGTACCCACCATGGCGGAACTGAAGATGCCGCAGGCGCAGTACTACTCGAACTTCGGCGTGTTCGCGCCCGCCAATCTGCCGGCCGCGGTTGCGCAGCCGCTGCAGGCCGCGTTGGCCAAGGCCGTCGCCAGCGCCGAGTTCCAGGAACTGCTGGCCAAGTCCTACCTGCAGTCTGGCACGGCCGTGGGCGAAGCTTTCGCCAAGCAGGTGCAGGCGGAATTCGTCAACAACGCGCGGGTCATCAAGGAAGGCAACATCAAGGCCGAGTAAATCCAGGTCGATGTAAAAAGCGCGCGGCCCTTTGGGCACGCGCGCTTTTTTTTGAGCGCTGGCGGCGAATGTCGTCTACGTGCTGCGCGGCCCGAACATGATTACCAGCATGCCGGCCAGGCACAGGCCCACGCCCAGCCAGTCGCTGATGCTGGGACGCACGCCGTCCACGGCCCACAGCCACAACAGCGCCATGCCGATGTACACGCCGCCATACGCCGCATAGACGCGGCCCGAGGCCGTCGGGTGCAGCGTGAGCAGCCAGGCGAACAGCGCCAGGCTGGCGGCAGCGGGCACCAGCAGCCAGATGGAATGGCCTTTGCGCAGCCACAGATAAGGCAGATAGCAGCCGACGATTTCGGCCAGCGCCGTCAGGATGAACAGCGCGAGGGTTTGCAAAGCGCCCATGCTCGCGTTCCTAGGGCTTCTGCGCGAGCAGATCGCGGCATTGCTGTTCCTGCTGTGAAATTTCGTGCAGGGTATCCTCGATGTCGCGGCGCTGCTGTTCCAGCGTGCTACGGTGCTGTTGGAGCACGCTGAGGTACTGGCGCAACTGGACCTCGGTATCGCCCGGCCCGTCATACATGTCGATCAGGGTCAGGATCTCGGACAATTGCAAGCCCAGGCGCTTGCCGCGCAGGGCCAGTTTCAGGCGCGTGCGGTCGCGCGGCCCGAAGATGCGGTTGCGTCCTTCGCGCGCCGGGCTGACGATCCCCTGGTCTTCGTAGAAGCGGATCGTGCGGGGCGTGACGTCGAACTCGCGCGAGAGTTCAGAGATGGTCCAGGTTGACGGGGACATGCGGCGTGTGGCAGTTTACGTAAACGTAAATTATGATGACTTGACCCAATCGTCAAGCGTGGAGGAGAGGCAATGAACCCGAACGAACAGAAACTGCAGTATCCCTGGGCCGATTTTCAGCCCGAAGCCGGCCGTTCGCACGTGGTGGCGGAAGGGGTCAAATGGATCAGGATGCCGCTGCCGTTCGCGCTGGATCATATCAACCTCTGGCTGCTGCGCGACAACATCGACGGCCGCGACGGCTGGACCATCGTCGACTGCGGCATCGCGCGCGACGAGGTCAAGACGCTGTGGGAAGACGTCTTCGAGAATGAGCTGGAAGGCCTGCCTGTGCTGCGCGTGCTCGTCACTCACATGCACCCCGACCACATCGGCCTGGCGCATTGGCTGTGCGAACGCTGGAATGCGCCCCTGTGGATGACGATGACGGACTTCGTGGTCGCCTCGCTGTGGTCCTCGCGCCGCGGCGACGCGGGCGGCGGTCCCGGCGGCCAATCGGCGGTGGACCACTTCGCCCGCCACGGCCTGACCGACCTGGACGCGCAAGAGCAGATCCGCCAGCGCGCCAACTACTACCCCAACCTGGTACCGGCCGTGCCTGCGCGCTACACGCGCATCCTGCATGGCGACGCGGTGCGCATCGGCGGGCGCGACTGGCGCGTGATCGTGGGCTACGGGCACGCGCCCGAGCACGCCTCGCTGTTTTCACCGGACCTCGGCGTGCTGATCTCCGGCGACATGGTGCTGCCGCGCATTTCCACCAACGTCAGCGTGTTCGACTACGAGCCGGACGCCAATCCCCTGCCCCTGTACCTGCGTTCGCTGGACGGTTACGCCGACTTGCCCAGGGACACCTTGGTGCTGCCCTCGCACGGCCGCCCCTTCAAGGGCCTGCACGAGCGCATCGCGCAACAGCATGAACACCATCGCGACCGCCTGGCCGAGGTGTTGGAGGCTTGTGCCATCCAGCCGCAATCGACCACGGACATCGTGCCGGTGCTGTTCAAGCGCAAGCTGGACCTGCACCAGCTGACCTTCGCCATGGGCGAGGCGCTGGCGCACCTGCACGCGCTGTACTTCGAAGGCAAGCTCAAGCGCGCGCTGGGCGCGGACGGCATCGTGCGGTTCTCGGCCGTCTGAGCGTGGCAGGCAGCAAGGCGGCGCGCATGGGCCGCCGCGCCGCCTAACGCGTGGCCGTAGCCAACCGCACGGCCAGTCCGACGAACACCAGCGCGGCGATCCGGTTCAGCCAGCGTTTGGCCGTCACCGAGCGCTGCAGCAGTTCACCGAACGCGCCCGAGAAGAACGCAATGGCGCCGAACACCAGCAGCGTGACGACCATGAAGACCGCGCCCAGCTGCATGGTCTGCAAACCGACCGGGCCCAGCGCCGGCGAGGTGAATTGCGGCAGGAAGGCGAAGAAGAACAGCAGCACCTTGGGGTTGGTCAGGTTCATCACGATGCCGCGGCGGTACAGTGCGCCGGGCCGCATGGGTTCGGGACGCTTGCCGGCTTCGGACTCGACCGGCGCGCGCAGGATCTGCCACGCCAGATAGGCCAGGTAGGCGGCGCCCGCCAGCTTGAGCACGGTGAAGGCCATGGGCGAGGCCGCGAACACGGCGGCCAGTCCCACGGCCACGGCGGCCGTATGCCCCAGCAGCCCCGTGCACAGCCCCAGCACCACGAACATGCCGGCCTTGCGGCCCCAGATGGCGGATTGCATCAGCACGAACAGATTGTCCGGTCCCGGGGTCAGGGCCAGCAGGACGGCAATGCCGAAGAATGCGATCAGGGTGTCGATGGGCAGCATGAGGGTTCGCCTGGAACGGGTCGGCCGGCTCCGGGAGGCCGGAAGTGGCATCATAAAGGCAAAGACGTGCCCATCATGCATGCCCCATGCGTCCCTCGCGGGACCTGCCGGGCCGACCAGGAGAGACAACAGCCATGCCCCCCACCGCCATGCCGCAATCCCGGGAACCCTTGAAGGACGCCGATGCGCGCCCCGACGCCGCGCTTGAGGAGTGGCTGCATGCGCGCCACAGCTGCCGCGCATTCCTGCCCGAACCGGTGGCGCGCGGCACCATCGAACGCATCCTGGACCTGGCGCAGCGCGCCGCGTCCTGGTGCAACTGCCAGCCCTGGCAGGTGACGATCACCGAAGGCGCGGGTACGGAACGCCTGCGCGACGCGCTGCAACGCCGCGCGGAACAGTCTGGCTTCACCCCGGATTTCCCGTTCCCGCGCGAGTACCAGGGCGAGTACCTGGCCCGGCGGCGCGAATCGGGCTTCCAGCTCTATGGCGCGGTCGGCGTGGCGCGCGGCGACCGCGAGGCCTACCGCCGCCAGGAAATGCGTAATTTCCAACTGTTCGACGCGCCGCACGTCGCCATCGTCACCACCGACGAGGCGCTGGGCGAATACGGCGCGATGGATTGCGGCGGCTATGTGGCCAATTTCCTGCTGGCGGCCCAGGCCAACGGCGTGGCCACGGTCGCCCAGGCATCCCTGGCCATGTACCCGGAAGTGCTGCGCGAGGAACTCGGCATCGCCGCGGACCGCCGCGTGGTCTGCGGCATTTCCTTCGGTTATGCCGACGCCGCGCACCCCGCCAACAGCTACCGCACCAACCGCGCCCCGCAGGCCGAGACCGTCACCTGGGTAGGCGGCTAGGGACGACAGGCCGCGCCGCGCCTGATATGGTTCATCCTGACCACCTTTGTTCCGCCCCTGTCCATACGCAAGCAGTCCACTGAAGATGCCCACCAAACACATCGATACGCTTCTGCAGCACGCAGGCACCGCCCCGTTCAACCCCGAAACCGGCACGGCGCCGGTGCCCCTGCCGCCCATGCGCGCCAGCACGGTGCGCTTCGAGAATCTCGCCGCGCTTGAAAAGGCTCAACGCAGCAAGGCGGCCGGAGGACGTGCGTCGACCTACGGGCGCATGGGCATGGACACGCATGCGGCGCTGGAAGAGGTTTTCACCCAACTCGAAGGCGGCACGCATTGCTACCTGGCGTCCTCGGGCCTTTCAGCCATGACCATGGTCATGATGGCCCTGTGCTCGGCCGGCGACCACGCGCTGATCTCGGACTGCGTCTACGGCCCGATGCGCGAGCTGGACGACGCGGTGCTCAAGCGCATGAACATCGAGATCACGTACTTCGCCGCCGGCGAGGACCTGGAAGAACTGGTGCGTCCGAACACCAAGCTGCTGTACGTGGAGTCGCCCGGATCCCTGCTGTTCGAAATGCTGGACATGGGCGCCATGGCCGCCTTCGCGCAGAGCCATGGCCTGGTGCTGGCGACCGACAATACCTGGGGCTCGGGCTACATCTACCGCCCGCTGACGCTGGGCGCGCAGGTGTCCGTCATCGCCGGCACCAAGTACGTGGGCGGGCACTCCGACCTGATGCTGGGCGCCGTCGTCACCAATGACGAAGAGATCGCCCGCAAGCTCAACCGCACGCAATACGCCATGGGCTATTCCATCAGCGCGGACGACGCCTGGCTGGCCCTGCGCGGCGTGCGCACCATGCCCATCCGCATGGCTCAGCATGCGCGTCATGCCTTGCAGGTGTGCGAATTCTTCAAGAGCCGTCCCGAGACGGTGCGCCTGTTCCACCCGGCCTGGCCGCAGGATCCCGGCCACGCGCTGTGGCAGCGTGATTGCACGGGTTCCAATGGCATGCTGTCCGTGGAGCTGCGGCTGTCGCCGGCGGCGGCGCGAGTGTTCATCGATTCGCTGACGCTGTTCGGCATCGGCTTTTCCTGGGGCGGCTACGAAAGCCTGGTGCAGCTGGTGTCGGGCAAGGACCTGTCCAAGCACCGCTATTGGGGCGAAGGCGACAACGCCCTGGTGCGCCTGCACATCGGCCTGGAGTCGCCGGACGACATCATCGCCGACCTGACCCAGGCGCTGGAGAAAGCCGCGGCCGTCCAGGGCTGAGCTGCGCGAGGCGCGGCGGCCTCAGGCGGCCGCGCCGCGTATCCACGCGCCGATGCGCGCGGCGATGTCGTCGCTGTTGTCGTCCATCATGGGCATGTGCGAATTGCCGCCGATGCCCATGTCGGCCAGGCGCCAGGTCTGCACGCGGGCGCCCTGGCGCGCCAGTTCGTCGGCGTAGGCCTGTCCGGTGATGCACAGCTTTTCCCACAGCGGCGTGGCGTCCAGGTAGTCGCCATAGACGAACAGGAAAGGCTTGTCCGCCACGGCCTGGGCCGCGACCTCGGGCGAGAAGCCCGAGGGCTCGATGCCGATGACGCCGCGCACCAGGTCCGGCCGCGCATGCAGCGCGCGGTAGGCGACCTCGCCGCCGTGGCTGTGCGCCATTACCAGACAAGGCCCCACGCGCTCCAGTACCGCGCAGAATCCGCGCAGCGCCGCATCGTTGTTGCCCAGCCAGCGCGGCACCGCGTGGCGGATGAAGGTATCGAAGGCTGCGACCGGAAAGCGTTGTCCCGCAAAGGCACGGCGCGCAGCATAGTCCTCGGCGCGGCCGAAGCGGAACAGCGCCCAGCTTTCCTCGGCATTGCGGATGATGGGCGGTTCCGGCCAGACTTCCTTGAAGGGCGCCCAGCCCGCGCGGCCGCGCTCGACGTTGTCCACGACATAGACCGCGTGGCCCTGGCGCAGGAAATGCTGCATCCAGCCCGGCCTTCCATCCGGCGTCTGCTCCCACATTGCGCCCGTCATGCCGCCACCATGCAGCAGCACGATGGGCAGCGGATGCGCCAGCCGCGCCGGGATGAAGTACTGCACGTAGGCCTGCTCGAAGTGATACAGGCCATTGGGGTCATAGGCCAGCGATGCGCTCTGCGTGAACGCGATGTCGCGCTGCGGCAGGCCGTCGATGCGCACCTGCCGGCCGCCCGCGTAAAAGCTGCCGAAGTCGGACAGCGTCACCGCTTGCGTCATGGCTTGACCAGCGGGCATTGGCTTTCAGACAGGGGCCAGGCCAGCGTGGCGCCGGGGATGTTGCGCACGATGTTGTAGTAATCCCAGGGCGCCTTGGACTGCGCTGGCGTCTTGACCTGCGCCAGCATCATGTCGCGTACCACCAGGCCGTCTTCGCGAATGCGCGCGTTCAGGCTGAAGGGGTCGTCGATGGGCAGCGACTTCATCTTCGCCATGACGGCGTCGGCGTCTACCGTGCCGGCGGCCTTCACAGCCTGCAGATAGTGGCGGACCGAACCGTAGACGCCGGCCTGCAGGAAGGTGGGCGGACGCCCCACGCGGGCCTCGAACTTCTTGGCGAAGGCGCGCGTGCCGTCGTTCATGTCCCAGTAGGACGGCACGGTCAGATAGGTTTTCTGCGCCGCTTGCAGGCCCAGGCTGTGTACGTCGGTGATCAGCAGCAGCATGGCCGCCAGTTGCTGGGCGCCGCCGATGCCGAATTCCGCCGCCTGCTTGATAGCCGAGATGGTGTCGCCGCCCGCGTTGGCGATGGCGATGATCTGGGCCTTGGAGGCCTGCGCCTGCAACAGGAAGGATGCGAAATCCGAAGCGTTCAGGGGGTGGTAGACAGTCCCGACCACTTCACCGCCGTTGGCCTTGACTACGGTTTCGGTGTCCGCCGCCAGCTGCTTGCCGAAGGCATAGTCGGAGGCCAGGATGAACCAGCGCTTGTTGCCTTCGTTGACCACCGCGGTCGCCGTGCCGCGCGATAGCGCGTAGGTGGTGTAGGTCCATTGCACGCCGTAGGGCGAGCACTGCGCCTGGGTCAGCGCGGTGGTGCCGGGGCTGGAGAACAGCACCAGCTTCTTCTTGTCGCGCGCGATGCCCTGCACCGCCAGTGCCACCGAGGAATTGGGCACGTCCACGATCACGTCCACGCCATCGGTGTCGTACCACTTGCGCGCCATGCTGCTGCCGATGTCGGGCCGGTGCTGGTGGTCGCCCGATACCAGCGAAATGGGCTTGCCCAGCAGGGTGCCGCCCATTTCCTCGATGGCGAGGCGAGCGGCTTCGACCGAGCCCTTGCCGGTGGCGTCGGCGGTGACGCCCGCCATGTCCGTGAGTACGCCGATCTTGACGCCGTCGGCCTCATTGGCCTGGGCCAGGCTGGCGGCCAGCGCCAGGCACAGGCCCAGCATCGCGCGGCTGCGCGGGAGTCGCTGCTTCATTTGTCTTCCACCCATTGTGTGCCGCTGTCGCGGCGAATTGTTGTGGAGAAAGTGTAGCGCGGGCGGTCGCCGGGACTGCAAAGAAAAACGCCCCGGCCTTGCGGCTCGGGGCGCTTTGAATTCCGTTTGCGGCGTATCAGTTGCGCGCCAGCGGGATCAGGCGCGTCACTTCCTTCAGCGCGCCTTCGTAGCTGTTGCCCGCCATGACCGGCGAGGTCATGAACTTGCCGCCGACGGCGAACGACGGGGTGCCGTCGATGCGGTAGGCCTCGGCCAGCTGGTTGGCGCGCTGCACTTGCGTCTGGACGCTGAACGAATCGAAGACCGAGTCGAACTTTTCGCGGTCCACGCCCTGGGTCGCGGCCCATTCGCCCATTGCCTTCTTGTCGAACAGGCGCTTGTGCTCGCCGTGGATGGCGGCGAAAACCTTGGGGTGCAGGTCCGGGCGGTCCAGGGCCAGCAGCGTGTAGTAGAGCTGCTGCAGCGGCTTCATGCCGGCGTTGAAGGCAATCGGAACCTGCTTGAGCACCACATCGGGCGGCGCGGTCTTGGCCCAGTCTTCAACCATGGGTTCCATGGCGGCGCAGTGCGGGCAGGTGTAGGCGAAGAATTCCAGGACCTCGATCTTGCCCGGGGTGTCCGACGGCAGCGGCGGATTGATGGCGATGGACTGCTGCGCGCCTTGCGCGTGGCTTGCCGGGCTGAAGAATGCCGTGGCGGTCAGCGCGGCCGCGGCCAGGATGCGGATTATCTTGGGGGACAGCATGGATGAGAGGTTCCTGAGTAAAAAGTTACAGACAGGCCCGGGGCCGGATAAGTTCAATGCATGCGGGAGCGGCAGCGCGCATTACTGGCGCACCACGGCGGTTTCGATCTTGTTCTCGCCCAGGCGGCCGCGGGCCCGGTTCATGTCGTCCAGGCGGGCGAAGGGCCCCACCCTGACCCGGTTGATGGGCTTGCCGTTCACTTCGGCCTTGTGCACCGCTACCGGCAGGCCCAGCAGGATGATGCGGGCCTTGAGGGATTCCGCGTCGTTTTCGCCGCGGAATGCGCCGGCCTGGAGGTAATACGTGCCGTTGGCGGCGGACGCGGTGGCAGCCGGCTTGGGAGCCGGCGCAGGCGCGGCCTTGGAGATGGGCGTAGG
>NZ_DATCUY010000084.1:0-2597 GCF_036567245.1 Achromobacter sp.
TGGACTTCGTCGGGCTGGGCCGCGCAGCGGAGCAGCGCGCCGAGGAGCTGGGCGGCCCGGGCCGCAAGCGGCTGGAACTGGCCAAGGCCCTGGCCATGCAACCCAAGGTGCTGCTGTGCGACGAGGTCATGGCGGGGCTCAATCTGGTCGAGATCGACGAAGTCATCGAGGTCATCCGCAAGGTCCGCGACAGCGGCATCAGCGTGCTGGTGATCGAACACGTCATCAAAGCCATCAAGAGCCTGTCGGACCGGCTGCTGGTGCTGCATCACGGCGAAAAGATCGCCGACGGCGCGCCCGGCGAGGTGCTGGCCGATCCCGCGGTGGTGCAGGCCTATCTGGGCAAGAGGCGCGCATGAGCGACGCCGCCGCCCCCTTGCTGAAGGTGGAAGGACTGAACGCCGGCTATGGCGAACTGCCAGTGCTGCACGACATTGCGCTGGAAGTCCGCCGCGCCGAAATCGTGGCCCTGGTGGGCAGCAATGGCGCGGGCAAGACCACCTTGTTGCGGGCGCTGTCGCGGGTGCTGCCCTGCACGGGCAGCATCGTGATGGACGGCCGGCAACTGTCGCGCTCCACGCCGGACGAGGCCTTTGCTTGCGGCATGGTGCAAGTGCCCGAAGGACGCCAGCTGTTCGACCGCATGACGGTGCAGGACAACCTGCTGATGGGCGCCTACCGCCGCGGCAGCAAGGCGGATGTGGCGCGCGACCTGGACCGCGTCTACACCTACTTCCCGCGGCTGTCGGAACGGCGCCGCCAGCTTGCCGGCAGCATGTCCGGCGGCGAACAGCAGATGTGCGCCATGGCGCGCGCCCTGATGGCCGCGCCGACACTGATGATGATCGATGAAATGAGCCTGGGCCTGGCGCCGGTGGTAGTCGAGCAACTGATGGGCGTGCTGGCCGACATCCGCCAGGAAGGCGTCACGGTGCTGCTGGTGGAACAGGACATCCACCTGGCGCTGACGGGCGCCGACCGCGGCTATGTGATGGAGACCGGCCGCATCGCGCTTTCCGGCCCGGCGCAATCGCTGCTGTCCGATCCGAAGGTGCAGCAGGCCTATCTGGGAATCTGACCCTGCCCGGCGCGCCTCTTGCGCCGGCCTGCGTTCGAGCCTAAATTGATCGATGTCGCCCGCCGTCTGGCCCCTGCGAACGCGCGGCGCGAATGGCGTCATTGGGTTGTTTTTCTATCTTTTGTTCCACCAAGGAGCGATGCGATGAAAGTGAAACACCTGTTAGGTCCGGCCGCGCTGGCGCTGTCATTGCTGGCCGCCGCGCCGGTGGTGGCCGCGCCTACCGAGCCGGCGCCCATCATCACCGGCAAGCAATGGACGGAGTCCGACGCAAACCTGAAAAAGGCCTATCTGCTGGGCATGGCCAACCTCATCCAAGTGGAGCAAGCCTATCAGCAGCGCCGCGCGCCTGCGGCCAACCAGACGCTGATCCCGCGCTTCGCCCAGGGCTTGCAGAGCCACACGCTGGACTCCGTGCGCGAAAGCCTGGATAGCTGGTATGCGGCCAATCCCGGCAGGATGGACCGGCCCGTGGTCGAAACGCTCTGGTTCGAAATCGTCGCGCCCGCAGCGCCAGCCGCTCCCGCCACTCCCGCCAAGCGCGCCCGCTAGGAGTCAGCCATGAAAGTCATCCGATCGATTGCCATAGGCCTCATGATGGGGTCGCTGGTTGCCTGCACCAACATGAGTTCCAAGCAGCAAGGCACGCTGTCGGGCGCGGCCATCGGCGCCGCCGCTGGCGCGGGCATTGCCGCCATCGCGGGCGGCAGCGGCTGGACCGGAGCCGCCATCGGCGCCGCCGCCGGCGGCATAGCCGGCAACATATACGGCGACAAGCACTAAGCCTTTCTGTTTGCGCAGCCACCAGTCCCGGGCCACCACCCGGGACTGCGGCTACAGATTGCCGGTGGACTTGCCGATCCGCCAGTACACGCCCCCTCCCGTCATGCCGCCGTCGACCGGCAGGTCCGCGCCGGTAATGAACGAAGCCTCCGGTCCCAACAGGAACATCACCGCCGCCGCGATCTCGTCGGCGTCCGCGCCGCGCGACAGCGGCGTCGCATCGCGGTTGCCTTCATAGAACAGGCGCGCCCGTCCGGCGTCATGCACGGCGTTGGGCTGCATGATCATCGGCGTTTCCACCAGGCCTGGGCATACGGTGTTGACGCGTATGCCGCGCCCCGCCAGTTCCAGCGATGCCGCCCGCGTCAGGCCCCGCAAGGCCCACTTGCTGGCGGTGTAGGCCGCGCTGAAGTAGCCCGTCAGGCCAGCCGTCGATGAGGTGTTGACGATGGCGGCGCCCTCCGGCATCAGTCCGGCGAGATTGCGGATCGCGAGGAATGGCCCGTCCAGATTGATGTCCAGGAGACGCCGCCATTCCGCGTGCGTGGTCTCCGTCACGGTCTTGCGCAGCGTCACTCCCGCATTGTTGACCAGGCCATAGAGCGGCACGCCCGCCTCCGCGATCTCGCCGGCCAACGCCAGCCAATCGGATTCGCGGGCCACGTCCGCTACCCGGATGCGCAGCCGCCCGGCATCCGCGCCCGCCGCCGCGCGCAAGTCCGCCCAGGTCGCATCG
>NZ_DATCUY010000085.1:0-2408 GCF_036567245.1 Achromobacter sp.
AGGCCAGCGCCGCCGCGCCTTGCGCGAGCTGGCCGCCCGGCGCGCGATAAGCCAGCGCCAGGCAACCCCATAGCGCGGAAAGAATGAGCAGCAGGCTGAAGGCGATGCGCCCCGTGGTCGCCAGCCAGCCGCGACGGGCAGGATTAGAGGCCGCCATGCTGCTGCACGATTTCCAGAACGCCGTTGATCACGAACTGCACCGCCATGCACACCAGCAGGAAGCCCATGATGCGAGAGATGGCCTCCACCCCGCCCTGGCCGATCACGGCCACGATGCGTCCGGCCGAGCGCAGGCAGATCCAGAACAGCAGGCCCAGCAGGGAAAACACGATGATGGGAGTCACCGCCAGCACCCAGGGCGCGTAGGTATGCGCCGCCGATGCGTCCAGGGTAGACGCGCCGCTGATGATCATGGCGATGGTGCCCGGTCCGGCCGTCCCCGGCATCGCCAACGGCACGAAAGCGATATTGGGCGTTTGGCGGTTGACCTGGGCATCGGCCACGTCGGCCTCGGAAGCGGTCGACGGCGTGGACGGAAACACCATGCTGAAGCCTATGCTGGCCACGATCAGGCCGCCGGCGATGCGCAGCCCCGGAATCGAAATGCCGAAGGTATGCATGATCCATGCGCCAGCATAGTAGGTCACCACCATGATGCCGACTACGTAGAACGCCGCCTGCTTGACCTGGCGTTCGCGCTCCTTGTAGGAGATCTGCTGGCCCAGGGACAGCAGCAGCGTCATGGAGGTCAGAGGATTGGCCAGCGGCAGCATCAAGGCCAGCCCCAGGCTGACGAGTTTTCCCAATTGAACCAGGTCGTCGATCATAGCGATGTGCGCCGCGAGCGCCGCCGTTGCAGGGCGTCACAGCTGTTTGGATGATTTTCAGCCGAGTAATGTACTATACATTACACAATTTAAGACTGGCACGCCGCCGGACAATGGGTAGTCCGCGACCGATCCGGCCACGGGGGGCGAAGTGAACACCATTCCAAACGACACGGCGCGACGCGCGCTGACCAGCCGCGGTGAAGCACGTCGCGAGCGCCTGCTCGAAGCCGCCAAGCAGTCGTTGCTGGAGCACGGCTACGCGCAGACGTCCATCCAGCGCGTCGTGCAGCAGGCAGGGGGCTCTGCGGCGACCGCCTACCAGTTGTTCGGCAACAAGGAGGGCCTGCTGGTCGCGGTGCTTGAGCATGAATTGAACGGCATGCGCGCGGCGGTGTTCGCGGACGACATGCTGGACCAATCCGTCGGCCCGGCCCTGCACGAGTTGGCGCGACGCTTGCTGAGCTACACGCTGCAGCCCAAATCGGCCGCGCTGTACCGCCTGATCGTCTCGGAATCGCATCGCCTGCCGCAACTGGCCGAATCCCTGCGGCTGGCGGTGGAAATGCAACTCCACGCGCCCCTGGAGCAATGCCTGATAGCAGCTTGCGAGCGTGGCGAGCTGCGCATCGACGATCCGCGCCTGGCGGCGCGCACCCTGGGCAACTTGATCAACGGCATCGCCTCGTACGCACGGCTGACCGGCGGCCGGGACGAAGGTCCGGATGAGGACCATCTGGCCACCTGCCGCTACGGCGTGGACACGCTGTTGCGCGCCTTCCGCGCGTAGCCCTGGCGCAGTTCGCTCCACCCTGCCCGCGCCAGCATTACCGCCGGCCACAGCATGCAGGCCGCAGCCAGCCACAGATTGGCCCGCAGCCCCAGCGTGTCCACGCTGGGCACGCCCAGCAGCGAACCTGCCGCGATACCCAGGTTGAACACCGCGACGAACAGCGCAGTGGCGGCCTCGACCGCGTCCGGCGCCGCCTTCATCATCCAGGTTTGCAGCGACACCGAAACCGCGCCATAGGCCAGGCCCCACAGCAACAGCAAGGCCGCCGCGGCCGGGCGCAGTTGCCCCAGCATGGCCAGCAGCAGCAAGATCAGCAACAGGCTGGCCGCGATCGCAAGCAAGGTCGCCGCCGGACGTTTCGCGGCTGCCGCCCCGCCCAGGAAATTGCCCGCCACGCCTGCCGCGCCATAGGCAAACAGCAGCGGGCCTATCCAGCTGTCCCCGAACGCCGCGTGGATCTGCAGCAGCGGGCGCACGAAGGTGTACGCCATGAAGTGGCCGGCGACCAGGAACAGCGTGATCAGGAGGCCCTGCCGCAGGCCCGGATTGGCCAGTTGCGACAGCAGTTGGCGCGGCCGCAGCGAGCGCGTCGCGGGCAGCGGCGGCAGGCTCATCAGATTCATGAGCAACACGACGGCGCACAGCGCCGCCATGATGCCGAAGGCCGCGCGCCATCCGGCCAGCCCGCCGATAAAGGCGCCCAGCGGCACACCCAGCACGGACGCCACCGCGACTCCGCCGAAAATGATGGACGTGGCCAACCCCACGGCGCCCGGCCGGACCAGCCT
>NZ_DATCUY010000086.1:0-23075 GCF_036567245.1 Achromobacter sp.
GTCGTCACCAAGATCGGCCGCACCCAGGCCGGCGCGCAGGCCGCGGCCTCGCATACGGCAGCCCTGGCCGGCGACGACGCCGTGTATGACGCGCTGTTCCGACAATACGGCGCCCTGCGCGCGCGCACCATCGAGGAATTCTTCAACCTGGGTTACGCGCTGGACACCTGGAAGCGGCCGCCGCAAGGCCGCCGCCTGGGGATTTTCACCATCTCCGGCGGTGTCGGCGCATTGATGGCCGACGAAGCCGCCGACACCGGCCTGGCGCTGCCTGAACCCGCCGCCGACGCGCAAGCGCGGCTGCTGGAGCGCGTGCCCTTCGCCAGCGGCCGCAACCCGGTGGACGTCACCGGCCAGGCCGTGTCCGAACCGGGGCTGCTGCTGGCCACCGCCGACGACATGCTGGCCGATGGCCGCTATGACGCCCTGGCCGTCTTCCTGGCCGCCGCCGGATCCTCTGAAACCCTGTGGCCCACGTTCGAGGCCTTCGCGACGCAGATGCAAGCCCGCCATCCTGGCGTGCCGCTGGCGATCAGCGCGCTGTTCCCGCCCGCGCGCCGCCGCGAACTGGAGCAACTGGGCTGCCTGGTGTTCCCCGATCCCAGCGCCGCCATCCGCACGATAGGCGCAGTGGCCGGGCTGGCGGCCCATGCGGATCACGACAAGGCTGAGGAAGGTCCCGCAACCCAGTCAGCCGACACGCCGCCACTGCTGGACGCCTATAACGAAGTCCAGGCGATGGAGCTGCTGCGCCAGGCTGGCTTGCCCGCTTCTCCCTGCACGCTGGCCGCCGACGCCGACGCCGCAGTGCGCGCCGTCGCCGCCATCGGCGCTTCCAGCGATGACGTCCCCGTGGTTCTCAAAGTGGTCTCTCCCGACATCACGCACAAGAGTGACGTGGGCGGCGTGAAACTCAACATCCGCGGCGAGGACGCGCTGCGGCGCGCCTACGCCGACATCATGGCCTCGGTGCGCCAGCACCGGCCCGACGCCCGCGTCGACGGCGTGCTCGTCGCGCCCATGGCGCCCAAGGGCGTGGAATGCATCGCCGGCGTGCATTGCGATCCGGTGTTCGGGCCGGTCGTCATGTTCGGGTTGGGAGGCGTCTTCGTCGAAGTGCTCAAGGACGTGAGTTTCCGCCTGGCCCCCTTCGGCCGCGGCGAAGCCATGGCGATGATCCGAGAGATCAAGGGCTACGCGCTGCTGCAAGGCGCGCGCGGCGCGCCCCCTTGCGACATCGATGCGCTGGCCGACGCGCTGGCGGCTCTGTCCCGCTTCGCTCATGCGCGTAGCGCGGACTTCAGTTCGGTGGAGATCAATCCCTTGCTGGCGCTGCCTGAAGGGCAAGGCGCCATGGCGCTGGATGCGGTGGTGATACGGGGCGGGGGAGTTGCCCAGACGGTCTAGCCTAAGCAACCGCGGGCGGCTACGCGCCCATTGCCCACCGCTTGGCATGCTTGCGGGTGTTGGTCTTGACCCAGCGCCCCAAGCGCTCGATCAGGGTGCGCTCCGCGCCGCCTGACACCTGCGCCAGCAGTTCTGCCTGCACCTCATCCAATGCAGCGGGAAGCGCATCCACCAACGACTCTCCCACCGCCATGACGTAGCGCAGGGCAAAGCCCAACTCTCTGGCCATGGTCACGATATGTTCCGCGCCGATGCTGCCCGGCTTCGCTTCGCCACCAATCGCAAACGCGAAATTGCGAGCCAGCCCCGGATACATGCCCGTGCACATCAGGTCGTAAAAGGGAGCCAAGCGGTATTGGCCTTCCGGTGTCTGCAGCACGGACAGGTTCTTGGCGTGGCTATCGTTGTTGCCGACGCACAGGTTGAAGAACACCCATTGCAGGAATCGCTTCAAGTCCGCTGCATTGATGCCCATGCCTCTCAACAACTCCCGGCATTGCTGCAGCGACGGACCGCCATCGGACTCATACTTCACGTCGGACGGCTTGCCCGCCAACTGACAGAGATCCAATTGATGCAGACGCAGCAAGCCGCCCTTACCGTCAGGCTTGCGGTCATACCGGGTAATCAGACATGCGTGCGTATCGGGCTGATAGCAAACTTCCGCCACGCCCAGCCCCATTCTGGCCGCTAACTGCATGACCAGCGTCTCGTTCAGGGCCGACGACCACACGCCGTCGAGGCCGCGAATGTCCGGCTTCAGAATATGCGTGGACGGCGCTGCTCCCTCGGGTATCGCCGGCGAACCATCCGGCATGACCGTCAATAGGAGCTTGTCTTGCGCCCCGGCCAGAGAAATGCGGGCACCCTCGGCGTTCTCCGCGGCCAGCGCGGGCACAACCACGTCCTGCAAGCGCATTGCCACGTCCTGCCACGTGGCAACCCGGTGGCGCGCCGGCGCGGGCCGTTCCCCTTGCGGCAATATCGTCAACCCGCTGGCGGTATCGCCCCCGACGCTGCGCAACAGACCAAAGACCGTGGTGGCATGGCGGCTGACTTGCAGGAACTTGCGCACATGTCCTTCGGGCAGCAGGTTTTCAAAGAAAGCATGCACCGCGTCGCCCGCGTGATCGCCGCCACGCAGGGGCACCGATGGCGAAATGGCATGCGAGCCGGCCCCATTCAGCCAGGCGTCGTCATACACGAAGCGCAACGGCCGCTCATCGAACAAGCGGCCGACCTTGCGGTCTGCGTGATAGATGTCCAGCGCGTCGGCGACGGTCATGGCAGCCTCGGGCGCTTGGGCGCCACCTGCACTTCCAGGCCCAGCAGATCGAGCATGTCCAGCACCTTCTGCAATTGCAAGGTGGGCTTGCCGCGCTCCAGATCGACTACGTAGCGGTTGCCGGTGCCGGAGAGACCGGCCAGGTCCGCTTGCAGCAGGCCCTGCGAGCGCCGGACGGTCTTCACCAGCTCACCCAGTTCGGTCGATGTACGGATCGTTACGCCGGCCCCGCCTGCAAGCGCGGCAGAAATATCGTTCGCGGGCATGAGCGCCTCCAAAATTACCGTTCGGTAATTTTAGGACAATAATCTGACGTGCGTCTCAAAAAAATTACCGAACGGGAAAAAAAGACCATGACGCATTTTTCTGCCGTGGAAAAATTACCGAACGGGAAAATTTTTTCTGAACTGAGCGAGAATTTCGTACAAAATTACCGATCGGTAATTTTTGGATTCTCTCCCCCAAGCACGACCCGGACGAAAAAAAGGCGCCTGAGGCGCCTTTCCTTCTTCAAGCACGCGTCCGCTTACTTCAGCAGCAGCGCATTCAAGCGCTTCACGAATGCCGCCGGGTCGGCGATCTGCGCGCCTTCGGCCAGCAGCGCCTGATCCAGCAACAGACGCGCCCACTGGTCGAACTCGCCGTCTTCGGCGGCGCGGATGCGGGCCAGCAACGGGTGCTCCGGGTTGATTTCCAGCACCGGCTTGACGTTCGGCGCCTCCTGGCCGGCGGCCTTCAGCATGCGCAGCAGGTGCGGGCTGAGTTCGTTCTGCCCCACCACCACGCAAGCCGGCGAATCCACCAGACGCAGGGTCACGCGCACTTCCTTGACCTGCTCTTCCAGCGTCTTCTGCAAGCGCTCGACCAGCGGCTTGAAGTCCTCGGCCACTTCGGCCTGGTGCTTCTTTTCTTCCTCGTCAGCCAACTCGGCCAGGTCCAGGCCGCCCTTGGCCACCGACACCAGCGACTTGCCGTCGAATTCACGCAGGTAGGACAGCATCCATTCGTCCACGCGGTCCGACAGCAGCAGGACTTCGATGCCCTTCTTGCGGAAGATTTCCAGATGCGGGCTGTTGCTGGCCGCGGCGAAGGTATCCGCCGTGACGTAGTAGATCTTGTCCTGGCCTTCCTTCATGCGCGACACGTAGTCGGCGAAGGACACGGTCTGGGCCTGGTCGCCCGTCTGCGTCGACGCAAAGCGCATGAGTTTGGCGATGCGTTCCAGGTTGGCCGAGTCCTCGCCCGCGCCTTCCTTCAGCACCTGGCCGAACTCCGACCAGAACGTGGCGTAGTCTTCCGGCTTGTTCTCCGCCATGTCTTCCAGCAGCGACAGGATGCGCTTGGCGGAACCTTCGCGGATGGCGCGCACGTCACGGCTTTCCTGCAAGATTTCACGCGACACGTTCAGCGGCAGGTCCGCCGAATCGATCACGCCGCGCACGAAGCGCAGGTACGAGGGCAGCAACTGGTCGGCATCGTCCATGATGAAGACGCGCTTCACGTACAGCTTCACGCCATGGCGGCCGTCGCGGTCCCACATGTCCATGGGCGCATGCTTGGGCACGTACAGCAACTGCGTGTATTCGCTGCGGCCTTCCACGCGGTTGTGGGTCCAGGCCAACGGGTCGTCGTAGTCGTGCGACACCGTCTTGTAGAACTCGCGGTACTGCTCTTCCGTGACGTCGGACTTGCTGCGGGCCCACAGCGCATTGGCCTGGTTCACCGTTTCCAGTTCGTCGGTCTTGACCTGCTCACCCTTTTCCTGGTCCCACTCTTCCTTGGCCATGCGGATGGGCAGGGAAATGTGGTCCGAATAGCGGCGCAGGATCTCGCGCAGCTTCCAGCCATTGAGCAGTTCGTCTTCGTCGGCGCGCAGATGCAGCGTGACGTCCGTGCCGCGCGTAGCTTTTTCAGCGGCGCCAATGGTGAATTCGCCCTGGCCGTCCGATTCCCATTGGATCGCGTCCGTGGCGCCGGCGCGGCGGCTGACCACCGTGACCTTGTCGGCCACGATGAACGAGGAATAGAAGCCCACGCCGAACTGGCCGATCAGCTGCGCGTCCTTTTGCTTGTCGCCCGTCAGCTGCGAGAAGAACTCCCGCGTGCCGGAACGCGCGATCGTGCCCAGGTTGGCCACGGCCTCATCGCGCGACAGGCCGATGCCGTTGTCGGAGATGGTGATGGTGCGGGCCGCCTTGTCGTAGCTGACCGTGATGGCCAGTTCGCCATTGCCTTCCAGCAGCTCGGGCTGATCGATGGCCTCGAAGCGCAGCTTGTCGCAGGCGTCCGATGCGTTCGACACCAGCTCGCGCAGGAAGATTTCCTTGTTGCTGTACAGCGAATGGATCATCAGGTGCAGCAGTTGCTTCACCTCTGCCTGGAACCCCAGGGTTTCGGACGTGGAAGGCGTGGCGGTTTGGCTCATAGTTCTACGTGGCTAGGTAAGTAAATTGGGGACGGGTATTGGCTGCCGGGACATCTGGCCCGCGCGGCCGCCGGGAAACCCTATTGATGTGGGGGCCGATGGCGCGCTTTCAAGGGCAGGCGGAAATTCCCGCCCCGTTCGCAGCCTCCCAATTCGGGGAGTAGCGCCGCCTCAGAAAATCGAGAATACCTTGCGGTAGCGTGTTTTCGCCTCCAGCACGGCTTCATGCTGCGGCACCGCCAGCTTGCCCGCCCGGATCAGCTTGCGGATGTCGGCGGCCGTGATCTGCCGCGTCTCTTGCGAACGCAGCAGGAAATCCGCCGTACCGCGGTCCAGGATCTGGTAGATCGAGTTGGAGACGAGCTGCGTGGGACCCAGCTCGTCCAGATAGTAGAGCGTGCCCCCCTTCTGCCAGACCGTGCCGAAGCCGTGATAAACAGCGCCCAGCTTCTTCCACTCCCCGTCCGGCGCGCCCTCCAGCCGATTGATCAGCGTGGACCGGGAGACCAGCCCGCCGCCACTGCCCCGGGTAGAACGGGCCCAGGATTCCTGCGCCCGCAGGAATAGCGTCTGCCTGCCATCCGTGTACACATAGGGCGACAACTCCGTGTAGGCACCGGAGGCGAACGGATCGTCGCCAGCCCGCTCCACCTGTTGCGTCTGCGTGTTGTAGAAATAGATACCGTCCTTGGTCGCGAACAGCGCGTGGTAGACGTGTCGCCCATGCTCGTTCAGCAGCCGGTACGGCGCATGCGCCGCGTCAAAGGGCTGCGCGCCCACGTACACCATGCCGTCGCGCGGATCACGGAGATAGGGCTGGCGGTACAGATCGCCCACCATGAAGGTGTACAGCGCCGGATCGTCCGACAGTGGCAGCAACTGCTCGTGGAAATAGACGCGGCGGCCATCGGCGAAGAAATCGTCGCTGGGCCGCACGTCGCCGTCCCTGCCCGCCGGCAGGCGGCGCAGCGAGGCCGGCTCCGCCTGTGGCATTTCGCGGCCCCGGTAGTACACGCGCGCATCGTCAGTGGCCAGCTCGCGATCCAGCAGCGGCCGGTAGGGCCGGGCGCTGGCCGGCAGCGCGACGAACGGATACCGGTAGGTCTGCGGCTTGGGGCCGGCATCTGCCCGATACAGGATCTTCTGCCAGAACTCGTCCAGCATGCCCAGCTCCTCGTTGCGCACACTGTGCATCGAACAAAAAACCGTGACCACGCCATCGCTGAAATAGCTGTTGCCCAGGTAGCGCGCCGGCGCCGGCTTCATGCCCGGCAGGACCTGGTTGCCGCAATACACGTGGCGCTGGTCCGTGGCCGCCTGCCTGCCGTCGAAAGTCCCGGTATCGAAGGCCGTGAAACTGGCCGGATCGGCCTCGTCCATGCGGTAATAGCCGTTGCTGGGAACGGCGGCGTAGACGCCGCCCTGGTGGTTTTTATAGATGCTGCTGCCATAGGACTGTCCGCGGTCCACCGCCGCGAAATCATCGCCGTCCATCAGCCAGAACAGCAGGAACATCGGCAGCGCGGCGATGATCAGGACCAGCGCAATCACGATCCATTTAACGCGTTTTTGCATGGAGAGGCAGAGGCTGACGGCCCTTGATTGGCGAGCAGGGATTCTAACCAGCGACCGCGATCTCGACCTCAACCCGGCCCTACGCCGGCCCGTCCCCGGACGCCACGGGGCCTTCCCCGCTAAAATCCCGCACTTTCCTCCCCTACCCCGCCCCCTGGCCGGCCCATCCGCCATGCAACCCGCCTCCCTGACCCAACCCGTCCCCCACGGCGCCTCCGAAGCCGATCCCAGCCACGACCTGGTCTACGGCCCCGACGATCGCCCCGCGCCTCCCGTGGCCTTCGTCGCCGCCCTGCAGCACCTGCTGGCCATCCTGGTTCCCATCGTCACCCCCGGCCTGCTGATCTGCCAGGCCCTGGGCGTCAGC
Source organism: Achromobacter sp. (assembly GCF_036567245.1). GTDB lineage: Bacteria > Pseudomonadota > Gammaproteobacteria > Burkholderiales > Burkholderiaceae_B > Achromobacter. Next base: position 7,060 of record NZ_DATCUY010000086.1, read on the forward strand.
AGCCGCGACACTACCCTGATCGTGTCCATGTCGCTGGTCATCTCCGGCATCGCCACCTACGTCCAGTGCAAGCGCTTCGGCCCCCTGGGCGCCGGCCTGCTCATCGTGCAGGGCACCAGCTTCAACTTCGTCGGCCCGCTGATCGCCGGCGGCTCGGTCATGGTCAAGCAAGGCACCCCGGTCGAAGCCGTCATGGCCGCGATCTTCGGCGTGGTCATCGCCGGCTCCTTCGTCGAAATGGGCATCAGCCGCATCCTGCCCTTCGTCAAGCGCCTGATCACCCCGCTGGTCACCGGCATCGTCGTGCTGCTCATCGGCCTGACCCTGATCAAGGTCGGCCTCATCAGCATGGGCGGCGGCTACAGCGCCATGGGCAACGGCACCTTCGCCAGCGCCGAGAACCTGACCCTGTCCGGCCTGGTCCTGGGCACTATCATCCTGCTGAACCGCGTGCCGGTCGTGTGGGTGCGCAGCACCGCTCTGGTGCTGGCGCTGGCGGTCGGATACATCGCCGCCGCCTACATGGGCCGCCTGGACTTCACCGGCGCCCGCGAAGCCGCCCTGTTCCAGATCCCCACGCCGCTGCACTTCGGCCTGGGCTTCTCGTGGGCGCTGTTCGTGCCCATGCTGATCATCTACCTGGTCACGTCCCTGGAAGCCATCGGCGACGTCACCGCCACCAGCAAGGTCTCCAAGCAGCCCGTCGAAGGCCCGCTGTGGATGCAGCGCATCAAGGGCGGCGTCCTGGTCAACGGCGCCAACTCGCTCCTGGCCGGCGTGTTCAACACCTTCCCCAGCTCGGTCTTCGCCCAGAACAACGGCGTGATCCAGCTGACCGGCATCGCCAGCCGCCACGTCGGCGTGTGGATCGCCGGCATGCTGATCCTGCTGGGCCTGTTCCCGGCCGTGGCCGGCATCCTGCAGGCCGTGCCCGAACCCGTCCTGGGCGGCGCCGCCATGGTCATGTTCGGCGCGGTCGCCGCGTCCGGCATCAACATCCTGGCCGGCATCCACCTGGACCGCCGCGCGCTGCTCATCATCGCCGTATCCCTGGCCCTGGGCCTGGGCGTATCGCAAGTGCCGGAAATCCTGTCGCACCTGCCGCATGCCGTGAAGAGCGTGCTGGAGTCGGGAGTGGCCACTGGCGGCATCTGCGCGCTGGTGATGAACTGGTTTTTGCCTGAGAAGAAGTAAGGGCGCGGGTTCCTCAGGGAGCTGGCTCTGCCCCGCGCCTGCGGGCGGAACCAGCTCGCTGACAGAGGTCCGGTCCCAGGGTCGCCTGACAATTTATGAAAGACCGCATATAATCGCCGTCTTCGCTTCTCCCGCGACCGCCATTTGGACGTGTCCGCGACCTCCTAGCCCGGGTGGTGAAATTGGTAGACGCAGGGGACTCAAAATCCCCCGCCGCAAGGCGTGCCGGTTCGATTCCGGCCCCGGGCACCATCAATAAAATCAACACCTTACAACGCACCGCCCGCATCTCTGCGCGGTTGTGTTCCGCATTTGTTCCTCGTGGCGTTCCGCTTCCAAGCTCGACGAGCGCCACCGGAGACAGCTACGCCGCACCTATACTGACCCCTCCCCCTTCCCGCTGGAGGTGCGTATGTGCGGCCGTATCGTGCAGAAGTCCGGACCCATGGATTACGTGGAGCGGATCTTCAGCAGCATGACGCATATATTCGTCGACCCTGCTGGGCCGCGGTACAACGTGCCGCCCGGCACCCGGCCGCTGGCGATGCATCGGCTAGCAGAAGGAGCAGAAGCTATCACGCGCCTGCCCTGGGGCTACAAGCGGACGGATTCCAAGCACTTCATGAGCAACGCCAAGCTGGAGACCATCCTGAAGAATGGATGGCCCTGGCGGTTCCTGATCGGCACGGGCCGTATCTTGGTTCCGGCCGATGGCTGGTATGAATGGGCCAAGCAGGACGATGGCACCAAGCAGCCCTATTACATCCATGGTGACGGGCCGCTCTACTTCGCTGCCCTCACCGCCTGGGAGCCTGGGGCCGAACTTGACGCTGCGCATGGGTTTGCGATTGTCACAAACGACGCCAAGGGCGGCATGGTGGACGTGCACGATAGGCGTCCGGTAGCCCTTCCGCCAGACGTCGCCAAGCTCTGGGTGGACCCAGCCTACCCGACAGCTGACGCCCGCGCGCTACTCAGCGAAGGGCTGCCCGAAACCGCCTTCACCTGGCACCCAGTGCGGCAGGATGTGGGGAATTCCAAGTACCAGCTGCCGGACGCAATCGACCCCGTTTAAGGCGGAATATACTGTTCATCCAAACAGTATATTCCGCCATGCCGTTCAAAGATCCGCTCACCTTCGCCGACCTCCGGGCCATCCGGGAGCGTCAGCCCTGGAACCCTGATGTGCTCTCCCTGCTGTGGGAGGTGAAGCGCCTGCGCGCGGTCGTGCTGCGCATGCATCAGGTGTCCTTCGAACTGAAGCGGCCCGCCGGCCTGACGGGCGACATCTACGACGATCTGCTGGCCGGCCTGGCCAAGGAGCCCTGTGTATTGGAGCGCGACCAGATGACCGCCGAGCTGCTGGAATCGCCGCGCAAGCTGCGCAAGGGGATGGCCCCCCGATAGCATCAGCATTCGAGGACAAGAATTACGGCTTGGAAATGGGAGAAATGTCCAAGTCGCCGTCTGAGTTCAAGCTGAGCCGAAAGTAGCGCTCTTGGCTCGAGTCGAAAGTCGCTTCACGCTCCCGCAACTGGCCTCCATTATTGAGCAAACAGAGCCCGCGCGAGTCTTTCGCGGCACCAGCGCCCACAAGGCGCTGGCCAGCCTTGACGGACACCGTCACCATCTCCTTGGACTCCAAGTCCGCTACGCGCTGGCCGTCGACAAAGAGGCCGAACCGGCACCCTGACCCGATGTATCCTGAATCTCGGATCACGGTCAACTTGGCGTCACCAGAAGCTGTCGAATTCTGATCGGCATATACGAAAGCTGGCGGGACCGGGCGAGCGTCTGAAATCGACGTTTGCGTCGTACTGCACCCGACTAAGACAAAACACACGCCAATCGGAAACCATAGTTTTCGCACATTCCCCTCCCCGAAAGAGCCAAATCATACCCAAGACCTTACGGCTGGGTGTTGTCGCAAAGAGCGCGCCAAACCTTGTTGTCACTCAAGATCTTCTGCCGAATCTCAGGCGGCGTAGCCTGGACCTGCTCCCTGGAATCGAAGTAGGTCGGCTTCGCGTGGTCGCAATACTCAACGCCCACGCGGGCCGGCGCCGCGCACCCAATCACGCTCAAGCTCATCAGCAATAGCGTCATCGTCCATCCGAGCCGTCTCAAGCTGCACATTGCGTACCTCCCGGCGCGCCTGCGCCGCCTGCTCGTTGATCTGTTCCTGCCGCTCCTGGCGCTCTGCTTGCCGCCCCGTCGCCCGCCCGCGGTAGAAGACACTGGCCAACGCTGCCAGCGCCAGGCCGGCCAGCAATAGCCATCCCTTGATTCGCTCAAGCCACACCAGCATGGCCGCCCCCAACTTCAACTACTGCCTGGGCGTACACGCCCCGCCAGGTTTGCGGGTGCGGCTTGCCGGGCCTCCAGGTACGGATGTACATATCCCACGCCCCCTGCTCGTCACCGACTACCGGAAGTCGCCAGGCGTCCGTCCACATAAGCAAGCGGGCGAACGCGGCCGCCAACACGTCGTCCACCTCTAGCGCGGGATGCACCGCCGCAGCGACTGGCTCCACGCCACGCGTACTGCATATCCGGTACGCATGTTCGCGGCTGGCCGGATGCGTCAGGACGCCGCGCACGCCGCCCCCACGTTCGAACTGCCAAAACCCCATTGCTGGCCCGTTGATTTGCCGCCGATGGAGGAAGCGGCTTTCTTGCAACCCGATAGCCAACATCTGTACCCGTGCCGCCGGCGCGTCCATCTTGGCCGGCAGTAGGGCCAGCGCGGGATTGATCGCCCCCGCGATAATCTCTTTCAACGTCATAAATTGATCCTCACAATGCACGCCACATTCCCCTGAGCGCGGTACACCAACACGGCAATCAACACCGCCACGACCGCCTGCCACACCGTCACAGGCTCATGGCGCACAAGTACATCCAGAGCCTGGCCACCTGTGCCTACGATGAGCAGGTAGGCCAGCCAGGACATCCCGCGGCGAAACCGCGCGCCATTTCGGCGATACAGCAGAAGCCGCACCGCCGAAGCGAAATTCGCCACCACAAACAAAAGGGCCACCAGATGCTGGTGGCCCAAACTGATCATTTCGGCAGATTGCATCTCAGCTCCCCTTCTTGAAGACCGTGATGAAATCGAACGTCTTGATTCGCTCGATTGCCGCCAGAGCAACAGTCACGACCAGCGCAGCAGCACCAAACGCGGCGATGGCTGTTTCTTTGATGGGCGTCAGCGCCACCACGTCCGGTGCGGCCAAGTAGCCAATAACGAAAGAAATGGCCCAGTAGATCCCGCGCGAGAGCAAGCCCCCCTCCTTTCGCGACACCACGAAAAGTGACGCCCCAGCAAACGCCCCAATGAGGGCGTTGCCATCGATTCCCGGCAGCAGGCCGGCGAGCGTCACGCCCGCGGCCGCTGCCGCCACAACACCTGTGCTTGCAGGTTCTGCCATTTATCCAAACTCCAAAAAAAAGCCCGCGCGAGGCGGGGCAACAGGCTTTATCAATAGATACGCGACGAATTCAGGAGCAGCAACGACGCGCCATCCTCCCCATACGTGTAGTTTCCCGGCCAGTTCCCGGATGAAATACCTCCATTGTTCTTCGTCTGGACGCGATTTCCGATAGTTCGGAAATAGGTGATGGACTGATAGGCATCGACCTCGTTGTACATGGATATATACGTGGATACGCCCAACTGGACCACGAGCGGCACGAAAGGGGTCGTGATATCGATTTCCTGCCCCGCGCCCTGGGAAGTGAAAAAGCCGTAGTAATTCCAATACGAAAAGTCAGAATGGAACACCTGGCGGCTCGACGCATCGAACACCTCAATCCCGCTATTCCCGCCGCCGGCCGGCGCGCCAAAGGCGTACCAATAAACCGGTGCACCTCCACCCACCTCGCCGTTGCTCAGTTCATACCTGATAGTGGCGCCAGACAGTTGTGTTTCACGGACGTAGATCCATTTCTCACTGCGGAACGCCACCATCACGACCGATGCAGGAACCTGGAGGATGGCCGAGCCCCAGGCCGCCGGCAATGACACGCTTCCACGCGCGATCAGCGCCACATTTCGATAATTCTCGTCGATCTGCACCTGCCCAAGATCGCCTTTCACATACAGTCCACTAGGCATGTCAAATCACCATAACAAAACAGCGCCACGTCGCCGCAGGCAATGCGGTGTAAGGGCTGGTGGTGAAGGTGATGGTTCGCCCACTTTTGGTTATGACGGGCGGGTAGTAACCCCACATCGAACCGGGGCCGTAGATCATCATGGTGAACCCAATTGCCTCCGTGAACTCCACTTCTGCCGGGACGGTGAACGACCAAACCTGGTTGTAACCCCCTAGGTCAGCATGGATAGCGAGCCTCCCCATCTTGTCCGTCACACTGCACGTGACGCGGCTCTGGGCGTCGAAAGTTTCAATTCCGCTTGGCATTACCAATTCCCCACACGCACCCGCAACACGCCGTTAGCATCAAACACCCGCATCAATCCCGGAGAAATCAGCAGGCGTCCAGCACCGTTGCTACCGTTGATTTCGAAATTACCAGCCTTATCGATCCGCCAGCCGCTCACACCGGATACAAAATTATTGGATTGGATGACTTGGCCAATCTTGGCGTTCGTGATGGTGCCGTCCTGTATGAAGCCGGATCGAATGAAGGTCTGTCCGTTTTCGATGGCAAACGGCGTGGACACAACACCATTGATCAGGTTGATCAGCGCGAAGCGATCCGCCAGGAACAGCACCTGGGTCTGCATCCCCTCCGGCGTGTTTTCTACACCTACGCCCATGCCGGCGCTGTAGTACTGGCCGTTGACGGTGACGCCGGCCTTGATACTGACCATCGCATTCAGGCCGTCGCGCACCTCCTTGATCTCGGTCGCAGCCCCGCCCCCAGAGTCGATCTTGTCGATCAGGTCCTGGCCAAGCATGCTCTCCTCGATCTTGCCGCCGATCTGGTCGAGGATCGGGCCAGCATCATCGCTGGCCATCCCTCGAACACCCATTCCTGCCGGGTAGAAATCGCCCTTCACGCCATTCTTGTCGACCAGCCGCGCCCAGAACCAAAGCTCCTTACCGGCGCGCAGGCCGAAGAGCGTGTGGGTGTTCTGCGGGTAGGCGAAGTTCCCCAGGGGAATGGCGTTCTCCAGGCTGGGGGTCTCCCCGTAGTACACCTCCGTCCGCTCAATAATCGACGGTCCCGGCGGCAGCCCCCAATCTAGTTGGATGGCGAACAGCAGGCCCGTGGCCACCAGGCTGGTGATGACCGGCGGCGGTCCCACAATGCCGTCCAGCTGTGTGAGCATGGAAGCTGTCCAGATCGACGCCACGCCCAGCGAGTTCAACGCCCGCACGCGGAACGTATAGCCACCGGCGTAGATGTTGGGCACCTCGATCCGCGTGTAGCCGGTCCGCGGCAGGTTTATCCAGTCGGAGTTGTCGCGGCGCCACTGCACCTCATAGGCCACCGCGCTATCCGCGCCCTTCCATTCAAATACAGCGGTGTGATTCGCAATGCCCTGACTGACGATGTAATAGGCGCTGATCTTCGGTACCGTGGGCGGTGACTGCACCCCAGGCGGCACGACGGAAATCGGCGGGCGGTCCAGGCGTGTGCCGAAGTCCACGTTATTGAACTTGCCCGGCTCGTGTTGGATAGCCGAGATATCCGCCAGCAGGCCGTCCTTGCGCTTCACATTCAGAACGCGGAATGTCTGCGCGGAAAGCGCTTCCGATTCCAACGTCCACACACATTCAGCCTCCGGCACCTCCGAAAAGGGCACCTTGACGTCAATGTGCATGGCCGAACCGGGCAGGCCAATTAAATCCGCCGTCAGCCTTGTAGAGTCGTAGCTGTACGCGCCACTATCCAACGTCAACGGCTCGCCCATCGCCGACGAGACGACCCGAGTCTCCGACTTGCCGCTGGGTAAGTTCACGGTCAGCCGGTCCCCAGGGCGGATGCCTAGCTCGGCGTCAACCACGATTCGGCTGGCCGTTGCCTCACGAATACGCCCACCGATGCGTCGGCCCGCCAAGTTCTGGTCCGCCACGCGGATGATGCTGCCCGGCCGGATCTGGCATTGCTCCAGGCCGACACTGAAGGTGACGCCTCGCGTTTCCAAGTTGGAAGTCAGCAAAAGCCACTTTCCCACCCGATTGGCCTGGCCGCGCGACGTGCAGCCAAACGCGGTCACCTCCACCTGCTTGATGCCGTAGCGGGCGATACCTTCGCGGTTCTCCACGTATTCGACCTTCTGGCGCCCCATGTCGGAAAGGTCGTTCCAGGACACCAGCGCCACCGTGTACCGGGTATTGAGCGCCGACCCGGTGTAGGAGAACTTGCCGTCAATGACGTTGGCCGACGAGAACGTGTAGACCGGATCACCCGGCATGTCGGCCACAGCAAACACCGACGAGTTCGCCCAATAGGCCATGCCGCGGAAGATCGAGGCGAAATCCTGCACCACCCGCGTCGCATCGGCCATCGTCTGGAGATAGACGTTGCACGAAAATCGCGGCTCCTTCCCACCGAATCCGTCGTCTACCAACTCATCGCAGTACCGGCCGATTTGGTACAGGCCCCACTTGTCCAACCAGCCGGCGGGCACGCGTTCACCCAGGCCGTAACGGTCATTACTGACCAGGTCAAAGAACACCCACGCCGGATTGTCGGTCCAGGCCAGTTTGAACGTGCCATCCCAGACGCCCGTATAGGTTCGGCTGTCCGGGTCGTAGTTGCTCGGCACTCTGATGATGCGGCCCTTCAAGTCGTAGGCGCGCGTTGGCACGCTTTGGAACTGCGATGCGTCGATCTTGATCCCGGCGACGGCCGACATAGGGTAACGCAGCTTCGCGTCAATCACTTCGGTCACCGCATCCACAAAGGTGCGGTCCGCAATGGTGTTGCTATTGGCGTTGGCCGTAATGCGGCGCACCCGCACGTTCCAACCTTGCAGCGCGCCGGCAGGCAGCTCAATCCGGTGCGATCGTGCGTAGCGCTGTGTAGTCTTGCCGTCGAAGGCGCTGGCCAGAACCTGCTGATAGGCGGCGCCGTCTCGGCTCACGTCGATCGCATACTCAACCCGGTAGCCGTTGATGTCGCCGTTCGACGTGTCGGCCTTGCTCAGCCCTTCAACCGCCAGGGTCACCCGCACCGCGGACAGCTGCCGATTGGTAAAAAGGCGAACCCAGGGCTGCGTTGCTTTCAGTTCCGTGGTGACGCCGATGGTGTTTTCGGACGCCGGAAACCCCGGCAATGGATCTTGCCACTGGGTTCCGGTGCGGAAATCGATCGACACGTTGGAGAAATTCAGCGAGCCATCAGCGTTGGCCACCGGCGTCCCGTTCAGGTACACATCACGCAGCGCGCCACCCAGGCCGTGCGTGGGGCCGTAGATCTCGCCTTCGCTCAGCAGATCGATTACGCGCGCAAAGGCGATGCTGTGCAGGCTATCCGGCGCTTCGCTCGGGCCGCTTCCCCCGCCGCCGCCCTTACCCCCTTTATGCCCGACGATGGATTGCGCGCTGCGCGTGCTCTGGGCATAAAAAAAGGCACCAGAAGGTGCCTGTCGTTTCATGCGATGACGTTGTTTCATGCCTGGTCTTCCGAGAAAATTCCCGCGGAAATTGTTGCGCTTCCGATGATCATTCGCCCATACAAGACTGGAACCGGATTGCCTTGGACCGATGTATTGATAGGCCCGTTGAAGTTGTAGGAAGCCCCGTTTTCCGGGCGATCCTTCGCGCCTAGGGAGCGCTGCTGCGGCGAGAGCATTTGGACGACCCCGCCAAGCATCATCGCACCACCCAATTGCATCAACGGTGTTCCAGCGCCCGGCGCCCAGTAGTTGACGACCGCACCAACAACAACCAAGGCGGCTCCAAGGATTGTTTGAAAAAGACCACCTCGCTTGGACCCCGCCACAACCGGAGCGATCCGTATGTCGTTCTCGCCCACGGGATGCGCCAGCTCATCTTCGCAAATGTTCCGCCGGCCGATGAAGCAGGCGTAGGCAACGCCACTGCCCGCACTGGCGGCCATTGCCGCTTCAAACCCCGGAATCAGCACGCAAAGCGCGCGGACGGCCTCCGCAGTGCTGTTGACGGCCAGCCTATGCACGCGACCGAATTGCGCGCCCAGGCGCCCATACAGCCGCACCGTGCGTAGTGTTTCGTTCATACCTCACCCTTGATAGCGCAGCACCAGGCGCGTTGCCTCGCGCCAGTAGCCGCCATACACGACCCGCTCGGACTGCCGCCCATGAAGGTGATGCAACATCGCATCAGGCACCGAGAACAGGCCCGGGGCTTCTTTCAGCCCCTCGGCTGCCAGGAATACGCCGGCATGGTTGGCCCGGTTGGATCGAACCTGCATCAGAATCACATCGCCGGCCGCCATTTGCTCACCAGCTTGCAGTGGGCGGAAACCCGCCTCCGCATAGTGGTCGATGTACAGGTCACCCTCGCGCCCCGGCTCCCACCAGCCATCCTCGCGCGGGAAGTCGGGTAGCTCGATGCCGCGCTCCCGCTTGTACCAGTCCCGCAGCAGCGCGTAGCAGTCCAGCACGCCATGCGCGAATTGCCGCCCCAGCAGCGGCGCCTGAAAGCCTACAGGCGTAAATCCGCGAATTTCGCCCGCCTTCACCGCGCCGCCGTCGCCTTTCGTCACGGCCACGATGTACCAAGGAAGGCCACTGGCCTCGCACGCCACCCTGTCCGCCTCGCTCGGTGCCGGCGTCTCATCCGGGTGAGAATGCACGATGGCCACGACACGGCCTGTGTCCTCGGCTGCCGCGTAATCTTCGGGCTCGAGGGCGAAATGGTCTGCGCTGGCAGCCGTATTGCGGCACGGCACATACACCTCGCGGCGCGCCACCATCACCACCAACCCGCAGCACTCGCGCGGGTACTCGGCCACCGCATGTGCGCGGATGGCCTCCATCGTCTTCTTGCGCATGTTTACCCTCTGATCAGATCGGCAGAGGGGAACCCTCCGAAGTTGATGATCTCGTATTCGCCAAACCGCTTCTTGCAGTCCGTCATGAGCCCCGAGCAGCGATCGCGCGCCGGATCGGTCACCGGATTGCCAGCCAGGTCGAACATCCGGCCGCCGGTGTACCCGCAGTACGGACCACGATAGCCGCCCTTGCGTAGCCACCCGCACACACCGGCGATGATCGGACGGCTGGGCAACTGCTGTCCGTCGAAGTCCAACGCGCTCGACAGCTGGAACTCCACCACCTCGGCTGTCTCGCTGGTCTTCTGCTGCACAATCCAGACCTCCGGCGGCAGTTCCTCGGCCGGATTGGCCGTGGGGTTGCCTTCAGGGAAATTCTGGGCGTCCAGGTAGCTTCCCAGCGTCCGGCGCACGCGAACCCAGGCGCCCACCATGTCATCCAAGGCAATACACAGCGAAGAAATCACGCCGGCGACCGGCTGGCCATCCGCATCGAGACCAATGTTCCCGACCGAAAGCGCCGGCGTGGGCTGTTGGCCGTCCCCCACCTGCTCGAAGCCCTCGGCCGAGATTGCCCACGGCTCGTATTGCTGGCCCTGCCACCAGATTGGGCCAATCTGCGTGTAGCCGTGAAAGCGCTGAAGCGTTCCGCCGATCGGCGTGGCGTCCAGCTCGTAAAGCTCGACCAGGTCGCCGACCTCAAGCTTTTGCACGTCCGCATATATCCTCATCGATCCTCCCTCATGCCCGCAGGGACGCTGCGAAAAGGAACAGCGCGCCCAGGTCTTCGCTGGTCAGCCCAAGCTCGTCAGCAACTGCCGTGAGCATCGGGCTGTCGTGCTCGAAGCTTTGAAGCTCCTCCCAGGCCCGCACGTAGTAGGCCGGGGTTTCGGGGAGCGCTAGGAGCGCCACGGCGGCGTCGAAGAGGGACACGCCGTCCTCGGGGTTGCCGTAGGGGGTGAGGCGCATCGCCTCGCGGCCTTGGTAGCGCGAGACGGTCTGAGGGATTGGGGCGGGCGGATCGACTGGCGGGGGAAGCTCGGCGGGGACCAGCGTGACCGGGACGCTCAGGCTCGCCCCGTGCGGAGCATTGAAGTACCGTGCCCCGTCTGTGCCAGTGACCAGCACATCGTCGTTGAATTGCCAGAACAGGCCGGTTGCAGTGTCTTTGAATGTGAGCATTATTGATACTCCAAAATCACTAGGCCACTGATGTTGTAGGCGTCATAGCGATAGTTCGCACCCGCCGGGATAAGCGCATTCGCTGAAACAGGTGAGCCGTTTAACGAGCCGTTCGACTCGGTATAGCATCGGGCAACCGGTACAGCGCCCATGTAAATTCCGACATTCGCAAGTCCACCAATAGCCGTTGCGCCGATGTACACGCCGATAGGTCGCTCGGTTGTGTTGGTGTAGGTGACGCCCACCGCCCGAGATGCCGTGACGTTCTGGATTGTCTGCTCCACACCGAATGCCGAAGCCTTCACTATTTGGAACTCCGAATCCACGGACTGAAACGCAGCGCCGAGCGCCGCCAAGTCACTGGCAAGCTGGGCGGCGTCCACGCTTCCGGGATTCACGACAGCGCCGAACGCGTGGACGGTCCAAATGCCAGTGACGCTTAACGGGCGGGTTTCCGTAGCAGTACGAACAACGCGTGAAGCGTCGAACGTCATAACGTCACCAGGAAGCAACGTTCCTGTCGCAGGCATGCCCGTTACACCATTGCCCCCTGTTTGGATGGTCTGGTTAAACGCGCCAGAGCCTCCAATAAGCGGGCCGGCTTGACCAGCCGCACCACCCGGGCGTCCCAAAAAAGTACCCGTTATATTCTGTAGGGCGTCACGTTGAATCACGCCGCCCTCGCCAGCCGACATAGCACCGTCGCCACGCCACACCACGGCCCCCAACGATCCGGCAGACTTGCCGTTCAGATCCGGTAGGCGGATGGTTGCGGAACCGTCACCTAACGTGTATTTGCCACGCTGCTTCGGATCGCTTTGCCACGTCGCTTCGGACACAACCGGGAGAGTTCCGGCGATCACCATGGCGGCCAAATCCGGGTAGGTCGCACGAGACACGGTTTGGCCGTCCTGCGGAATCTGACCGGCAGGAATGGATGAGCGCAGAGGCCAATAGTCTGGCGTTCCCACGGCAGGCCCGCTGGGGATGGGCGGCAGCTGCTCCTTCGGCACCAACCCCTCCGCATCCAATGTGGCCACCCCGCCCGGCTGGCCCTTTTGCGATAGAGGAATTGAATCCTCCGCGGCCGGTAGGTTGACCGCCGGGACCTTCCCCGTCTCGTCCAACGGCGCCACACCACCAGCCGCCCCCCTTTCATCAGAATGAAGGTAGTCATCCAAATGTGCAGCGGGCACCTTGCCAGCACCATCCAGCGGCGCTACCCCGTCGGCAATTCCCTTCTCGGACGCGGGTATATCGCCATCGGCCTTCTCCTTGGCTGCGGCCGCCAAGTCGGCGGCATGACTGACGGCCAACTCCACCGCGTCGACACCCGTCTGCACCTTGGAAAAATTGGCGTTGACCTTGACCATGCCATCGCGCAGCGGATCGCCCGTGCCGTCATTGGCCTGCTGGCCAACATTGATTTGTTCCAGTTCTTGCATAGCGTCTATGGCCTGAAAACCTGTTGAAATCTCGCAGACACCGTGTAAGCGGGCCCGCCCATAGGTGTGGGGCTGTACTCTGCAACCTCGTAGTAGCCCTCAACGCCCAAGGGCGGCGTCCAGAGGAATGATCGGATACCGGCATGGCTATCCAGAAAATCAATGAGCTCTCGCATCTGCTCGCGCGTGCCGGCGAACTGCACCGGCCACGCCTGGACCTTGTTGTTTATGCCGTCGCCAACCACTTGCCGGAAGCCGTCGCCAAACTGCGCGACAAGCCGCCGGAAAGTGACATTACCGGCCGGTTGCCCCACGGGCTTCCACCGAAACGTTTCTGTCGTCATACCCGATCATTCCTCTTGTTCCAGTTCGCACCGCCAGGACGGTTGGCCCGGTCAATTTCTCGCCTGACTAAGGTCTTTATGCCCTCCGACAACCGGTCACCAAGTTCGCTTTGGCCTGCCCCACTGGTGTCGCCGCTGCCGTCTTGCGAGACGTTGACTTGGATAGAGATGTTCGGCACCGGGCCGCCGCCACCCGCCTGCGGCGCCCCCTGCGCCACCATCGGGCTGACGTGACCAGATTGCGACCCCATTAGCAGGAAAGACTTGTCGCCGATGCGGGCCACCTCCGGCATGCCGCGCTCGTTGACTTCGTACATCTGACGCGCCGCGACAGGGCCGCCGATCGCCCGACGTCCGATCGAGCCCCAAGCGCCGGACAAGCCGTCGACATTGCCCGTCATCGAGCCGCCGGCTGTGGCGCCAGCGCCGGCGGTGATCCCCCCAGTCAGCGAACCGACGATGTTGCCGATGGCCCCGACAATTGCCTGCCGCGCGGCGATGCGCGCCAGGTCCGCCAGGATCGACGTGGCGAGGTCTTTGAAGCTCGCCTTGCCCGTGCTCACAAACCGGGTCAGCGCGTCCTCCATGCCCCGGAATGCGCCCGAGAAGACCCCTTGCGACAGTTGGGCGACGTTCCCAGCGGATTCGGCGTAGTCGGAGAACGCTTCACGCGCCCCGTTCCGCCAGTCGCTGTTCAGCTTGTCGACCTTGTCGTAGTAGTCCTGCTGGTCGGCCAATGCCGCCTGCAGCGCATCGCGGATCTTGCTCTGCTCTTCCCGGAATCGGTCCGAGCCAAGCTGATCCTTGGGAGTCGCCTTGGCAAGCTGGTCCTGATAGCGCTTGAACTCCAGACGGATGGAGTTCTCGGCCTCTACGCGCTGGCGCGCAACCTGGCCCAGGCCTGCCGTGCCCAGCTGGCGGTCATACTGCTCCTGCCGCGACTCGGCCGACGACGCGATCGCCTGCTGGATCTGCGCAGCCCGCTCGTCCATCTTGAGCATGGCCTGCTTGGTTGCCAGTTCCTTGGCCAAGCCCTCGTTTTTCACCAGCTGGGCGCGGATTGCGTCCTGATTGGCGAGCAGGCTCTTTTGATCCGCCGTCAGGATCTTCTTGTCCTTGAGGTCGGCGATTTCCTGCTCGAACTCGGCGCGGGCCTTGCCGGCGTCCGTCAGCTTGCGCTCCCCCACCAGTTGCGCGGCTAGGGACGCTTCCTGCTGACGAAGTTCAGCAAGGCGGCGGGCCGCAGTGTCATCCCTATGCGCCGCGCCGCCCTGGTCCTTGTACTTCTCGTTGATACGCCTTTCCGCCTCGGCGATCTGCTGGGCGGACCAATTCGCCTTTTGGGCGTCGGCCTGCATCTGCTTGATCTCGTCGGCACGGATCTGCGCGCGGTCGCGGGTCGATTTCATCAACTCGCGCAGGCGATCGCCGGCGGCAATCTTTTCCTGTTCGGCTTGAGCTTTCAGCCCCTCGCCCCGCGCAGTCGCCTCCAGCTCCTCCCTGTTGCGCAACTCCTGCTCGGTGGCCGCCAGTTCCGCCGCGGCACGCTTGCGGGCACGGTTGGCAGCGTTGGAGCCGCCCCCGTAGGCCGCGCCCCCATCGGTGGACCGAAATCCTTGATTCTTCTCCAGGTCTTCCAGCAACGCCCGCTGCGCCTGGGCCTGCTTGCGCAGTTCCTCGATCGGCGTGGGCCGCCCAATGTTGAGCATCGCATCCCACGCCTGGCGCGCGGCCAGGCCCAGGCTGTGCCAGCCCCGCTCCAGCGTGCCGGCGCTGGCCCGCACGCGGTCGGCCGCGCGGTTGGTCGCGTCCGCCAGAGTCGCCTGGGCGAGCGCTACCGCCTGCTCCTTCTGCCCCTGCTGCTCCAGCGCCCGGATGCGCTCGTAGGTGGCCGCATCTAGGAAGTGCATGGACTCGTTAATCTTGGCGACCGCCTGGCTGGGACTTTCCCCCAGCCGGACAAACTCAGTCACCAGGTCATCGACCGACCGCGCGCCGGTTTCGCTCATGTTGACGATGGCGCCGCCCACCGTCTCCAACGAGCTGCCCGCCACCCGGCCCGACGCAACCAGCTTGCTCAGCACATCGGCCGAACGGCCCATGGTGCTATGGGCTTCACCCACGCGCCGCGACATATCGGAAAGCTGCAGTGCCGTCCGGCCGGCATAGTTCCCGGTCAAGGTGAGCGAGTTCCCGAATTCTCGGGTCTCGCTGGCGCCCTTGTACGCCGCATATCCGACTGCGCCGATGGCCGCCGCCGCCGCCCCGACCGTCACCGCGAACGGAGTGATCATGCTGGCCAGCGCGCGGAACATCGGGGCGAGGCCACCGAAGCTGTCCTTCAGCTGGCCGCCTTGCTGGATCATGATTAGGAACGGATTTTGTCCGCCAGCCAGCTGAGTGACGATATCCGTCATCTGCGCCGGCACCATCCGCATGGCGGCGGCGGTTTGGCGCGCAGATATGCCCGTGCCGTCCAGGCTCTTGTTGACCTGGGCGAGCCGCGCAATCAGGGGCGCTGCTCGGTCACCTACGCCCAACTGGGCCGCCCGGTATTCCAGAATCTGCCGCGCCGTCATGCCGGCGGTTTCCGCCTGCTCACGAAGCCCGGCGATAAACCGGTCGCCCTGAGCGGCCGCCTGCGCGCTGGAACGCGCCAGGGCGGCCTCCGAGGCGTCCAGGCGCTTCACTGCGGCACCGTACTGCTCGGCCGTGATCCGGCCTTGGCTCCACAGCGAAACCAGCTTATCGGTCTGGGCCTGGATCGCGGACTGTGATCCGGCCCCGCGCTCGATCGCCGCCAGGGCGCCGTTGACCTCGTTGATATCGCGGGTCAGTTCCTGGAAGCCGCGATTCTGGCCAGCAAGGACGCCGGCACCCTGGCCGCGCGACGCGCCCG
>NZ_DATCUY010000087.1:0-8897 GCF_036567245.1 Achromobacter sp.
GCCTGCGGCCGCGCGCGCGCTTCCTGGCGCGGGTGGTGGTGGGATCGGACCCGGTGCTGCAATTGACGGGCGTGATCCCGGCGGCGCGGCAGGCGCTGGCGCGCGCCGGCTTGAGCCTGGATGACATCGACTGGATCGAGATCAACGAAGCCTTCGCCAGCGTGGTGCTGGCCTGGCAGCGGGAGCTGGGCGCGAACCTGTCGCGCGTCAATCCCTGGGGCGGGGCGATCGCTCACGGCCATCCGCTGGGAGCCACCGGGGCCGGTCTGATGGCCAAGATGCTGACGGGGCTGGAAGCCACCGAAGGCGAGCTGGGCATGCAGCTGATGTGCATCGGCCACGGCATGGCCACGGCCACCATCATCCAGAGGCTGTGACCGGACATGGAGAAACTGCGGGAGGCTGCGCAAGGCCGGGACGAGGGCTCGGAGTCCGAACGCCGGCGCGAGGTGATCCTGACGGCGGGCCAGCTGTTCTGCAAGCACGGCTATGAGCGCACTACCGTGCGTGAACTGGCGCGGGCGGTGGGCTTGCAGTCGGGCAGCCTGTTCCATCATTTCCGCAGCAAGGAAGAGATCCTGGTGGCGGTGATGAACAACGGCATCCAGGAAGTGATCGACGACGGCGAACGGGCGCTGGCCTGCTACCAGGCGCCGGCGGACCGGTTGGCGGCACTGTTCCGCGTGCATATGGGTAGCATGCTGCACGGCGCGGGCGGGGATGCCATGAACGCGCTGGTGTACGAATGGCGCAGCCTGTCCGAACCCAGCCAGGCCGTCGTGAAGTCGCTGAGCGACCGCTACGAGGCGATGTGGCAGGAGGTGGTCGCGGCCGCCGTGGCGGCAGGGCTGCTCCAGGGCGATGCGCGGGTCATCAAGCGTTGCGTGCTGGGCGCCATGAACCTGACGGTGCAGTGGTACAAGCCCGGGGGCCGCCTGCGGCCCGCCGAGTTTATCGATGCAATGCTGCAGGCGTCGCTGCCGACGCTGCCGCCGGGGGCGGGCAGGTGGCCTTTGTAGCCAGGGCGGGAGCCCGAGGGCTCAGCCCCGGCGCTTGAGGAACGCGCCCACGGCGCAGGCGATGGCCAGCGCCAGCAGGGAGCCGGACACGGGCAGCAGAAAATCCGCCTCGCCGTGATAGCCGCCGCCGGTGACGCCGCCGGCCACGCTGCCCATCCACAACAGGGCCGTCAGCAAGGATGCGACCACGGAGATCGTGGCGGCGATGCACAGGGCGATAAAGACCGGCCGGCGCGGCCGCGCCGGCTGATATGAGGCAGCCGGCTGGAGGCGGCGGGGTTGCTTGATCCAGTAGACCAGCCCCGCCACGACCAGCAGCAGCATCAGGATCTTGAAGATCATGACGCCAGCCGCCGTTTAGTCTTCACGGCGCAGGTGCGGGAACAGGATGACGTCGCGGATGCTGGGGCTGTCGGTCAACAGCATGACCAGGCGGTCGATGCCGATGCCGCAGCCGCCCGTCGGAGGCATGCCGTATTCCAGGGCGCGGATGTAGTCCGCGTCGTAGAACATGGCTTCCTCGTCGCCGGCGTCCTTGGCTTCGACCTGCGAGCGGAAGCGCTCGGCCTGGTCTTCGGGATCGTTCAGCTCCGAGAAGCCGTTGGCGATCTCGCGGCCCGTCATGAAGAGCTCGAAGCGCTCGGTGATGCCCTCGCGGGTATCGGAGGCGCGCGCCAGCGGCGAGACTTCCACCGGGTAGTCGATGATGTAGGTGGGGTTCCAGAGCTTGGCTTCGGCGGTCTCTTCGAACAGGGCCAGCTGCAGCGCGCCCAGTCCGGCGCGCGACAGCACCGGGCCGTCGGCGTCGGCGCCCAGCTTCTTGAGTTCGGCGCGCACGAAGGCCGCATCGTCCAGTTGCGCCTGGGTGTAGCCCGGGGCGTACTTGAGGATGGCTTCGCAAATGGTCAGGCGGTCGAACGGCTTGGACAGATCGAGTTCGCGTTCGCCGTAGGTCAGCACCGCGCTGCCGGTGGCCGAGATGGCGGCCTGGCGGATCAGTTCTTCCGTGAAGTCCATGAGCCAGCGGTATTCCGCGAAGGCCGCATAGAATTCCATCATGGTGAATTCAGGATTGTGGCGCGGGCTCACGCCCTCGTTGCGGAAGTTGCGGTTGACTTCGAAGACGCGCTCGAAGCCGCCGACGATCAGGCGCTTGAGGTAGAGCTCGGGCGCGATGCGCAGGTACATTTCCATGTCCAGCGCATTGTGGTGCGTGACGAAGGGCTTGGCCGCCGCGCCGCCCGGGATCGGGTGCAGCATGGGGGTTTCCACTTCGAGGAAGCCGGCGTTCAGCATGAACTGGCGGATGCTGCCCACGGCCTTGCTGCGCGCCTCGAAGGTGCGGCGCGTGGCATCCGTCATGATGAGGTCGACGTAGCGCTGGCGGTAGCGCAGTTCCTGGTCGGCCACGCCGTGGAACTTGTCGGGCAGCGGACGCAGCGACTTGGACAGCAGGCGGGCGCTGGCGGCGTGCACCGACAGCTCGCCCTTGTTGGTCTTGAAGACCGACCCTTCGATCGCGATGATGTCGCCGATGTCCCATTGCTTGAACGCGGCGTAGCTGTCTTCGCCCAGGGTGCCGCGGTCCAGGTAGATCTGGATGCGGCCGGTGCTGTCCTGCAGCGTGGCGAAGCTGGCCTTGCCCATGACGCGCTTGAGCATCATGCGGCCGGCGACCTTGACGGTGACGGGGTTGGCGGCAAGAGCTTCCTGCTCCTGGCCGTCGTACTTGTCATGCAGGGCGGCGGCGCGGGCGTCGGGAACGAAGTCGTTGGGGTACGCGACCCCGGTTTCGCGCAGTTTGGCCAGCTTGGCGCGCCGTTCGGCGATCAAGCGGTTTTCGTCCTGGGCGGGCGCCGGAGTGGTCGAGTGGTCGGTCATGGTCGGGGAATCAGTCGTAATTGCGGATGTCGTCGATCTCGGTGGTGCCGAAATCTTCGCGATCCAGGTAGGCGAGGATGCGGGAGGCCACGTTGGCGGGCGAGGACAGCTTGCCGGTCGCGTGGAACTCCTGGAACTTGGCCAGCGCCGGGAAGCTTTCCGGATCGCTGGAACGGATGGCGACCTGCATGTCGGTGTCGACGATGCCAGGGGCCAGCGCGACGATGCGCGCGCCGTCGGCGCCTTGCTCCGCCTTGACCACGCGCGAGTACATATCGAGCGCGGCCTTGGTGGCGCAGTAGACGCCCCAGCCGGCGTTCGGGTTGCGGCCCGCGCCGGAGGAGATGTTGAGCACGCGGCGGTCGGCCTTGATGTCCTCGACCGCGGCCAGGAAGCGCGCCGTGAGCAGCATCACGGCGCTGACGTTCAGGTTGAAGGCGGTGGCGATGGCCGCGCCATCGACCAGCGCGTCGGTGCCGGCGACGGGGTGCACGGTGCCCGCATTGTTGATCAGCAGATAGCGGCGGGCGTCACGCGGCAGCGACGCGCAGATGCGCTGCGCGGCCGTCTCGGCCGCATTCAGGTCCGAGAGGTCCACGGACAGCTGTTCCAGCTGCGCGTCCTGCGAGCGGGCATAGGCAGCCAGCTCGGGATCTTCCCGGCGCGCCAGGGTGATCAGGCGGGTGCCCGGTTTGGCCAGGCCGCGCGCCATGGCGGCGCCGATGCCGCGCGATGCGCCGGTGAGAATTACGATGGTGTCGGACATTCGTGAACCTCTGGATGCGTTGAGGGGGAGTATCGCGAAATTTAGATGCCTTGCTTCAGGCTGGCCTGGATGAAGGGATCCAGGTCGCCGTCCAGCACCTTCTGGGTGTTGGAAATTTCGACGTTGGTGCGCAGGTCCTTGATGCGGCTCTGGTCCAGCACGTAGGAACGGATCTGATGGCCCCAGCCCACGTCGGTCTTGGAGTCTTCCAGCTTCTGCTGCTCGGCCATGCGGTTGCGCATTTCCAGTTCGTAGAGCTTGGACTTCAGCATCTGCATGGCTTCAGCGCGGTTGCGGTGCTGCGAACGGTCGTTCTGGCACTGCACCACGATGCCCGTGGGAATGTGGGTCAGGCGCACGGCCGAATCGGTTTTGTTGATGTGCTGGCCGCCCGCGCCGGAAGCACGGTAGGTGTCCACGCGCAGGTCGGCGGGGTTCACTTCGACTTCGAAGGATTCGTCGACTTCGGGATAGACGAAGACGCTGGCGAACGAGGTGTGGCGGCCGCCCGAGGAATCGAACGGGCTCTTGCGCACCAGGCGGTGCACGCCGGTTTCGGTGCGCAGGTAGCCGAAGGCGTACTCGCCTTCGATCTTGATGGTGGCGGACTTCAGGCCGGCGACGTCGCCGTCGGATTCTTCCAGCACTTCGGCCTTGAATCCCTTGCGCTCGGCGTACTTCAGGTACTGCCGCAGCAGCATCGAGGCCCAGTCCTGCGCTTCCGTGCCACCGGCGCCGGCCTGGATGTCCAGGAAGCAGTTCAGCGGATCGGCCGGATTGGAGAACATGCGGCGGAATTCCAGCGCTTCCAGCTTTTCCTGGAAGGCGTCGGCGTCCTGCTCGATGGATTCGAGGGTGGCGTCGTCGTCGTCCGAGGCGGCGAGTTCGAACAGTTCGTTCGAGTCGGCCAGGCCCGAGCCCAGGGCGGTGAGCGTTTCCACCACGTCTTCCAGGGCTTTCTTTTCACGGCCCAGGTCCTGGGCGTGCTTGGGGTCGTTCCAGACCGCCGGATCTTCGAGTTCGGCGTTTACGACTTGCAGGCGTTCAGCTTTGGCATCGTAGTCAAAGATACCTCCGTAGAGCCTGTTCGCGCTCCGCGTAATCGGCGAGGCGGGCTGCGAGCTGGTTCTGACGTTCGGCTTCCATGATGATCCTGTCCTGATGACTTTTGTGCGAAACCAAACATTTTACCGTGCTTGGGGCATGTGCGCGGCCGCCTTCGGCAAGAAGGGGGACGGATCGCTTCGCGGCCGATCCAGCAGGCAAATTCAAGTTGTTCAGTTTTTTGTCAACTAAGGGGTTCTAGGCTGCGGATGGCGGCTTGGCCGTTCCTGATCGGAACGGCATGGGCCGCAATGGCGCCGGCGAGCAGCCGGCCTATCCCGACAGAGGAATGGAGACACAGATGGACAATGCGATGGCCCCCGGGGTTTCGCCGGCGATCCCGGCGACAGAGGAAGACCGGATCTACCGCAAGGTAGGCTGGCGGCTGGTGCCGCTATTGGTGGTGTGCTATGTCGTGGCCTACCTGGACCGCGTGAACGTGGGGTTTGCCAAGTTACAGATGCTGCAGGAGCTTCAGTTCAGCGAAACCGTATACGGGCTGGGCGCGGGCATCTTCTTCATCGGTTACTTCATTTTCGAGATTCCCAGCAACATCATCCTGCACAAGGTGGGGGCGCGGGTCTGGATCGCCCGCATCATGATCACCTGGGGGATCATTTCCGCCTGCATGATGTTCGTGACCAGCGTGCATATGTTCTACGTGCTGCGCTTCCTGCTGGGCGCGGCGGAAGCCGGATTCTTCCCGGGCATCATCCTGTACCTGACCTACTGGTATCCGGCGGCCCGCCGCGGCCGCATCACGACCTTTTTCATGACCGCGGTGCCCATGTCCGGGCTGATCGGCGGCCCGATCTCCGGCTGGATCATGAGCACCTTCCACGGCGACCACGGGCTGTCGGGCTGGCAGTGGCTGTTCCTGCTGGAGGGGATTCCGTCGGTGCTGATCGGCGTGCTGGTGCTGATCTATCTGGACGACCGCATCAACAAGGCCAAGTGGCTGACCGCCAATGAAAAGGCCGTGCTGATCCGTAATATCGCGGCCGAGGAACAGCAGAAGGAAGATCCGCCGATCCGCGCCGCGCTGGCCAAGCCGCGCGTGTGGGCGATGGCGCTGATCTACTTTTCGTTCGTGATGGGGCTGTACGGCGTGGGCTTCTGGATGCCGACCCTGATCAAGAGCACGGGCGTGCAGAGTCCGCTGGCGATCGGCCTGTTGACGGCGATTCCGAACCTGTTCGCCGTGATTGGCATGATCCTGATCTCGCGCAACTCCGACCGCCTGCGCGAGCGCCGCTGGCACGTGGCGCTGCCTGCGCTGTTCGGCGCCCTGGGCCTGCTGTTCTCGGCAATCTGGAGCGGCAACACGGTGCTCGCGATCCTGGCGCTGACGGTCGCCAACATCGGCATCTGCACGGTGCTGCCGCTGTTCTGGAGCCTGCCCACGGCCTTGCTGGGCGGCACGGCCGCGGCGGCCGGCATCGCGCTCATCAATTCGGTGGGCAACCTGGCCGGCTTCGTCAGCCCGTATCTGGTGGGCTGGCTCAAGGACATGACGGGCACCACCAATACGGGCCTTTACATGCTTTCGGGCTGCCTGGTGGTGGGCGCGCTGGTTGCCTTGGCGCAGCCAGCGAAGCTGGTCAACAAGTAGCCCGGGCGCCGGGCGGGCGGCCTGGGACAGGTACCCAGGTCCGCGCCGCACGCGACGCACCATGCGTGATCGAGGCTCCCGCCGATGGCGGGCCTCAGCCCGCGTGCTCGATGACCAACTGCACCGACACCATCCCGTTCCACACGTTCTGCTCCAGCCGGTAGGCGGCCTGGATGTGTTCCGGCAACGACTGGTCATGACCAAACCAGATGGCGTCGAAGCGCTGGTGGCCGCGTTCCAGCGACAATTTCAAGTGCTTTTCCCCGACCAGGCGCTGGTTGCGAACCACGAACTCGTCGAGGAACAAGGGGGCGGCGAAGCCGGCGCCCCAGACTTGCTGCTGCAGCATGCCGGCCACGTCAGCGTTGGCATAGCCCGATTCCAGCGAGCCATCGGTCTCGATCACCGGCTCGAAGGTATCGCGGCCGGTCAGCTCGCGCACGGCGGCGTCGAAGGCGGGGGCGAAGGCGGCGAAGTCGTCGCGCCCCAGGGTCAGGCCGGCCGCCATGGCGTGGCCGCCGAACTTGCGGATCAGGTTGGGATGGCGCTTGGACACCAGGTCGAGCGCGTCGCGCAGGTGCACGTCGGGGATCGAGCGGCCGGAACCGCGGATTTCGTCGTCGCCCGCAGGCGCGAAAGCCAGCGTGGGACGCCAGAATTTTTCCTTCAGGCGCGAAGCCACCAGGCCCACCACGCCCTGGTGCCAGCCCGGGTCGAACACGCAGACCGTGGCGCCTGCGGCCGCGTTCGGCTCTTCCATGGCGGCCAGTGCCTGTTCGCGCATTTCGGCTTCGATCGTGCGGCGTTCGCGGTTGATATTGTCGAGCTCGCGCGCCAGTTCCAGCGCTTGCGCCTCGTCGTCGGTGGTGAGACAGGCGATGCCCAGGCTCATGTCGGCCAGGCGGCCGGCCGCGTTGATGCGGGGGCCGAGCGCAAAACCCAGGTCGAAGCCGTTGGCCGCGCGCGGCTCGCGTCCGGCCACGGCGAACAGGGCGCGCAGCCCGGGTTGCAGGCGGCCGGTACGCATGCGCTGCAGGCCTTGCGTGACCAGCAGGCGGTTGTTTGCGTCCAGCTTGACCACGTCGGCCACCGTGCCCAGCGCCACCAGGTCGGACAGCGCGTCCAGGCGCGGGCCGCCATCGGCCGCGTAGACACCGCGCCGACGGAGTTCGGCGCGCAGCGCCAGCATCATGTAGAAAATGACGCCCACGCCCGCCAGGTTCTTGGACGGAAAGCCGCAGCCGGGCTGGTTGGGGTTGACGATGGCCAGGGCCGCCGGCAGCGTGTCGCCCGGCAAATGGTGGTCGGTGATGACCACGCCGATGCCGGCGTCATTGGCCGCGGCCACGCCGTCCACGCTGGCGATGCCGTTGTCGACCGTGATGATGATGTCGGGCTTGCCGGCGCGATGCCGGACCGCCAGGTCGACCACGGCGGGCGACAGGCCGTAGCCGGTTTCGAAGCGGTTGGGCACCAGGAAGTCCACATCGGCGCCCATGGCGGACAGCGCGCGCAGGCCGACCGCGCAGGCGGTGGCGCCGTCGCAGTCATAGTCGGCCACGATCAGCAGCTTCTTGCCCGCCTGGATGGCGTCGGCCAGCACGCCGGCGGCATGAGCCGAATGCGTCAGGCCTGTGGGCGGCAGCAACGATTTCCAGGCGAGTTGGGTTTGATCGGGATGGGTGACGCCGCGGGCGGCCCACAGGCGGGCCAGCAGCGGGTGGATGCCCGAGGCTTCCAGGATGTGGCAGGCTTGCAGGTCGGGCGTGCGGACGGTTAAGCGGGGTGAGACCACCAGGCGCTCCAGTTTTTCTTGGGCGCGGGCAGCAAGCCGAGCAGGCCCCCGCGCGGTTTCAGGGTAAGGGCGACCTTGCGGTCGTCGCCCAGCAGCAGCAGTTCGGCGGGCGCAGCGGGCAGGCCGTGCTTGCCGGCCAGGGGGCGCAGATGCTGTGCATCCAGCGCGGCCAGGGCGTCCAGCCAGGCGGCCCAGTCGCCAGCGCGCTGGGGGGCGTCCAGATTGGTGTACACCTGCGCCGGGGCCGGCTGGGACTGCGTCCAGGGCGTGCCGCCGCCATACAGCCACAGCGCGTTGACGGGCGGCAAGCCGCGCGCCGCGCGGGCGTCGTTGACCGGGTGTTCGTGCCAGGCCATCTGTATTTCATTGAGCAGCCGGCGCCAGGGGCGCGCTTCCGCGTCCTGGCGCCACCAGTCGTTCAGGCGCTGTCCGGCCACGGCCAGCGGGCTGGCGGTCTGCGGGCGCAGGCCGTCCGGCAGGCGCAGGCGCCAACGCTCGGGCGAGAGCGCCTCCACCGCGAAACCCGTGCCTTCGAACAGGGGGCGGGCGGTGTCGAGCAGGGCGGCTGTTTCCTCGGCGCGCAGCTCCATCAGGCCGGGATCCAGCAAGGTGGCCTGGTCCGTGCCCAAGGCCAGATGGACCAGCTCGGCCAGCCAGACGGGGCCGCTGCTTTCGGCTTGCGCCCCGGCCAGGAGCGGGCCCAGCCCGGCGCCGGGCGGC
>NZ_DATCUY010000088.1:0-18232 GCF_036567245.1 Achromobacter sp.
TTGGAAGATCTGCTCGACGTTATGGGCGAAGGCGGCCTCGTCCAGCGTCAGGACGGGCAGCGCCATGTTGCCGCTGCGGGGCTGCCAGCCGCGGGCCGCCACGGCGCGCAGCGCAACCGCGGGCTCGCCCGGAGGAATGCCCCGGTAGGTGTCGTCCAGTGGAGTATCGAGCAGGGTTTCCAGGAAGGGATTCATGCGGCCGCCGAAGAAGGGATTCAGGGTTATGACAACGTTATCATTTGATGGCGGCAGTCTAATGGTAACGTTGTCAAATTAGGATTAGGGCAATCCCTAGGAAAGCGAAAGCCGGCGTTTCAGGTCGGCGCCAGGGCGGTTTCGTCCTTCCAGCGCTGCTTGTCGCGCAAGGGGGGCGAGCCGAACAGCCGGCTGTACTCGCGGCTGAACTGCGAGGAGCTTTCATAGCCCACGGCATGGGCCGCCAGCGCCACGCCGGCGTCGTCGGTCAGCATCAGCCGCCGCGCTTCCTGCAGGCGCAGATGCTTCTGGTACTGCAGCGGGCTCATGGCCGTGGCCTGCTTGAAATGATGGTGCAGCGAAGACACGCTCATGTGCACGTCGCGCGCGATCTCTTCCACGCGCAGGGGCTGCGCATAGTTGTCGCGCAGGATGCGGATGGCCTTGGCCACGCGGTTGAGCTGGCTGTCCTGCAGCACCGACTGGCGCAGCACCGCGCCCTGGCCGTTCATCAGCAGGCGGTACAGCAGCTCGCGCTTGACCAGGGGCGCCAGGATGGGAATGTCGCGCGGCGTATCCAGCAGGCGCAACAGGCGCAGCACCGCGTCCAGCAGCGCGCCGCCCAGCGGATTGACGCATAGTGCGCGCGCGGCCTCGGCCGGCGCCTGGGCGGGCAGGTTCTCGTCGCTGATCAGCGCGGTGATCTCTTCCACGTTCAGGTCCAGCCGCAAGCCCAGATAGGGCAGGGTCGGGCTGGCGACGGACACCTTGGCCACCACCGGCAGATCCACCGAGGAGATCAGGTAGTGGAAGGGGTCGTACTCGTAGGCCTCGTCGCCGATCAGCAGGCGTTTCGATCCCTGCGCGATGACGCCC
Source organism: Achromobacter sp. (assembly GCF_036567245.1). Taxonomy (GTDB): domain Bacteria; phylum Pseudomonadota; class Gammaproteobacteria; order Burkholderiales; family Burkholderiaceae_B; genus Achromobacter. Next base: position 1,072 of record NZ_DATCUY010000088.1, read on the forward strand.
AACGCGGCTTTTTGCAGGCCGGGCTTGGCGCCGGTGGGTTGCGAAATCCGGTGCAGGAACAGGCCCTCGATGGGCGTGTCCAGCGAGCCCTCCAGGTCGCCGGTCATGCGCTGCAGCGTGCAGAGCAGTTCGCGCCGCGCCGGCTCATAGGCGGCGTCCAGCGTCGGGCCGACGCGGTGGTCGGCAATGGCGGTTGTCATGGTCATGGGGGCTCCCGTGGCGCGCCGCGCCGGGCGCGCGGGCGGCGGAGGAAAATCGGAGAATCGGGCGGCTTTCAGTGTATGCCCAAGCGGGGCTTCTTCCAGGGGGCTGCCTCTTTCATGGAGAAATGGGCAGGAAATCCGGAGGAATGAGTGCGCGCGCCCCGGATGACGGGCATTGCCAGAGAATCGGGCAAAAAAAGGGCAGGATCAAGCAGCGCCCGCGGCCGGCGCCGGACGCATACTGCCTTCATCCCGGCAGGCGGGCCGCGACCATTCCATCCTGGAGTGCCGGCTCCCGTCGAGCCCTTGAAGGAGCGCAACCATGCGGTACAAGAAATTCGGAAGCACCGGCCTGTTCGTGTCGGAACTCTGCCTGGGCACCATGACCTTCGGCGGCGAAGGCGAGCTGTGGAGCAAGATCGGCAGCCTGCAGCAGGAAGACGCCAACCGGCTGGTGGGCGGGGCGCTGGATGCCGGCGTCAACTTCATCGACACGGCCGACGTGTATTCAGAGGGCCGTTCCGAAATCATCACCGGCCAGGCGCTGCGCGACCTGAAGGTGGCGCGCGAGGACGTCGTCATCGCGACCAAGGTGTTCGGCCAGACCGGCGCCGGCGTCAATGCGCGCGGCAACTCGCGTTCGCACATCATGGACGGCGTCAAGAAGAGCCTGTCGCGCCTGCAGCTGGACCATATCGACCTCTACCAGATCCACGGCTTCGATCCCGCCACGCCGGTGGAGGAAACCGTCAGGGCGCTGGATAATCTGGTGCAGCACGGCCACGTGCGCTACGTCGGCGTGTCCAACTGGGCCGCCTGGCAGATCATGAAGGCGCTGGGCATCGCCGAACGCCTGGGCCTGGCGCGCTTCGAGTCGCTGCAGGCCTACTACACGATCGCCGGCCGAGACCTGGAGCGTGAGATCGTACCCATGCTGCAAAGCGAAGGCGTGGGGCTGATGGTGTGGAGCCCGCTGGCGGGCGGCCTGCTCAGCGGCAAGTACGACCGCGACGGCCAGGCCGAAGCCGGCAGCCGCCGCGCCGCCTTCGACTTCCCGCCGGTGAACCAGGATCGCGCCTACGACAGCATCGACGTGCTGCGTCGCGTCGCCAGCGCGCGCGGCGTGTCCGTGGCGCAAGTGGCCCTGGCCTGGCTGCTGCACCAGCAGGCCGTGACCAGCGTCATCATCGGCGCCAAGCGCGTGGAGCAGCTGGACGATAACCTGGCGGCCACTGCCATCCGGCTGACGGCGGACGAACTGGCCGAACTGGATCAGGTCAGCGCCTTGCCGCCGGAGTATCCGGGCTGGATGCACGTGCGCCAAGGCGAGTACCGGCGCAAGCAGTTGAGCGAATCCGGCGCGGCATAAGCCTTTGGTGCAGGCGGAGGCGTCCATTGCGGAAGGCCTCCGCCGTTTCCCGCCGCGCGTCTGACCGGCCCGTGCGTTCGCGGCAGCCGGCGAACTACAATGCCTCGCAACGACTACACAGGAGGCAGAGCAGGCATGGACGCGGAATTCTGGCTTGAGCGGTGGCGCGAAGGGCGCACGCATTTTCATCAATCGCGGGTCACGCCGCTGCTGCAGAAGTATTGGCCGACGCTGGGCGTGCCCAAGGACGGCCGCGTGCTGGTGCCGCTTTGCGGCAAGTCGCTGGACATGGTCTGGATCGCGGCGCAGGGGCATTCGGTGCTGGGCGTCGAACTGTCGCAGCTTGCGGTGGAGCAGTTCTTCGAAGAGAACGAACTCAAGCCGCTGACGCATGTGTCCGTCTATGGCAAGCACTACGTGGCGGGCAGCATCGAAATCATTTGCGGCGACATCTTCAAGCTGGACGCGCAGTTGCTATCGCATTGCGTCGGCGCCTATGACCGCGCCGCGCTGGTGGCGCTGCCGGAAGCCATGCGTGCGGATTACGTGCGCCACGTCTACGGCAATCTGTCGCCCGCCTGCCAGGGCCTGCTGATCACGCTGGACTATCCCCAGGAAGAAATGCCGGGGCCGCCATTCTCGGTGGTGGACAGCGAAGTGCAGAGGATCTTTGCGGGCGTGTCACCCGCCAAGGTCATCGACCGCCGCGACATCCTGGAAAAGGAACCCAAGTTCCTGGCGGCCGGCGTCAGCCGGTTGGACACGGTGGTCTACCACCTGGGCACGCAGGAATGAAGGAGACGCCCGCCTGAGCTTGCAGGCGGGCGTTTTGCATCACGACGTCAGGTCATCAGCCAGCCGCCGGCCACGTCCAGCACCTGGCCGGTGACGAAGCGGGCCTGGTCCGACGCGAAGAACAGGCAGGCATCCGCCACTTCCTCCGGCGTGCCCAGGCGGCGCAGCGCGGTCACCTGCGCCACGGCGTCGTTGATTTCTTTGGGTACTGTCTTGAGCAGGGGCGTGCTGATGCGTCCGGGCGCCAGCGCATTGACCGTGACCTCGTGCTCGCCCAGCTCGGCGGCCCAATGGCGCGTCAGGCCGATCAGGCCGGCCTTGGTGGCCGCATAGTGCGCCGCCACGATGTCGCAGTAAGCCCGGCCGGCCACTGAGGACATGTTGATCACTCGGCCCTGGCGCTCGCGCACCATGTGCGGCGTGGCCAGGTGCGTCATGTAGAACACGCTGTTCAGGTTGACGGCGACCACGTTCTCCCATTCCCGCGGCGGCATCTCCCAGACCTTCAACGCGCGCCCATCGGTCTTGGGCGAAATGCCGACGTTGTTGACCAGGATGGTGGCCGCGCCCAGCTCGCGGCTGATGCGCTCATAGGCCGCCTGGCATTCCTCGAAGCGCGCCATGTCGGCGTGCACGAAGCACACTTCATGGCCGCGCTTGCGCAGTTCCTTCTCGTAGGCCTGGCCGCCCTGCGAATTGAAGTCGATCAGCCCTACGCGGCCGCCCTCGGCCAGGAAGCCCTCGACGATGGCCGAGCCTATGCCGCCGACCGCGCCCGTGACGATGGCGACCTGGTCCTTGAAGCGTCCGCTCATGCGGCCACCTTGAGCATGATCTTGCCGATGTGCTTGCTGCTTTCCATCAGCGCGTGCGCCTGCGCCGCTTCGGCCAGCGGGAACACCTTGTGGATGCGCGGCAGGCATTGCCCTTGCTCCATCAGCGGCAGCACCTTTTCCGCCAGCGCTTGGGCGATCGCGCCCTTGTCTTCGTCGGAACGGGGGCGCAGGGTGGATCCGGTGAATTGCAGGCGCTTGATCATGATGGGCATGGCATCGATCTCGGCCTTGCTGCCTTCCAGGAAGGCGATCTGCACCAGCCGGCCGTTGACCGCCAGCAGCCGCAGGTTCTTGTTGATGTAGGCGCCGCCCACCATGTCCAGGATGACGTCCACCCCCGGGCCGCCGCTGCCCTGGCGCACTTCGGCCTCGAAGTCGGCCTCGCGGTACAGCACGGCGTGATGCGCGCCGGCGGCCAGGCAGGCCTCGGCCTTTTCCTGGTTGCCCACGGTGGTCCAGACCTCGGCGCCGAAGGCGCGGGCCAGTTGGATCGCGGTCAGGCCGATGCCGCTGGAGCCGCCGTGCACGAGGAAGCGTTCGCCGGCCGCCAGGCGGGCGCGGTCGAACACATTGGTCCAGACGGTGTAGTAGTTCTCCGGGATGGCCGCTGCGGTCAGCAGGTCCAGGCCGCGCGGCACCGGCAGGCAATGGCGCTCATCGGCCAGGCAGTATTGGGCATAGCCGCCACCCGGCGTCAGCGCGCAGACCTGGTCGCCGACCTTCCAGAGGCTGGCTTCGGGGCCGGCGGCGATGACGGTGCCGGATACCTCCAGCCCCAGGTGGGGCGAGGCGCCCGGCGGCGGCGGATAGGAGCCGGAGCGTTGCAGCACGTCGGGTCGGTTGACCCCGGCGTAGGCAACCTCGATCAGCACCTGCCGGCCGGCGGGCGCTTCCATGTCGCGTTCGGCCAGGCGCATGCAATCGGGCGCGCCGCCCTGGCCGTGTTCGATGTATGTGCAGCGTAAAGACATAAAAGGGGATCCTTGGTATCAATGGCCCAGATAGGCCTTCTTCACATGCGGGTCGCTCAGCAGTTCCGCGCCGGTGCCGGTGCGCACGATGGCGCCGTTCTCCAGCACGTAGCCGCGATCCGCCAGCCGCAGCGTGCGGAACACGTTCTGCTCCACCAGCAGCACGGTCACGCCGTGCGCGGTGACGCCGCGGATGATGTCGAACATCTGCTGCACCAGCAGCGGCGACAGGCCCAGCGAGGGCTCGTCGAACACCAGCAGCTTGGGATCGGCCATCATGCCGCGCGCGATCGCCACCATCTGCTGTTCGCCGCCCGAGAGCGAGCCCGCGTACTGGTTCAGTCTCTCCTTCACCCGCGGAAAAATGCCCAGCACTTCGTCCAGCTTGCGCTGCACGATGGGGCGGGCGGCGCGCTTGTACGAACCCATCAGCAGGTTGTCGCGCACGGTGAAGTGCGGGAACAGCTGGCGGCCTTCGGGAATCATGGTGATGCCGGCGTCCACGATGTCGTAGGGCTTGCGGTTGGTCAGGTCTTGTCCTTCGAATTCGACCTTGCCTTCCATCGCGCCGATGACGCCGCAAAGCGTCTTCAACGTGGTGGTCTTGCCGGCGCCATTGGCGCCGATCAGCGTGACGATCTCGCCGGCGTGGACTTCGAAGTTCAGGCCGTTCAGGACCTGGCTCTTGCCGTAGCCCGAGGACAGATTCGAAACCTTAAGCATCCTGGTACTCCTTGCCCAAATAGGCTTCGATGACGGCCGGGTTCTCGACCACGTCCTTGGGCGCGCCGCTGACCAGCACCGCGCCTTCGTTCAGCACGATGATGCGGTCGGACAGCGCCATGGTGGCCTGCATCATGTGTTCGATCAGCAGCACCGACACGCCCGAATCGCGGATGCGCCGGATCATCTGGATCGACTTCTCGATGTCGGTCGGGTTCAGGCCCGCCATCACTTCGTCCAGCAGCAGGATGCGCGGCTTGATCGCCAGCGCGCGGGCGACCTCCAGGCGCTTCATGCCGCCCACGGTCAGGTTGCGCGCCTCGATGTCCAGGGACTTCACCAGGTCGGTCTGTTCGGCCACCTTCATGGCGATCTGCTCGGCCTCGTCGCGGTTCGAGGTCCGGATAAAGGCGCCCAGCATGATGTTCTCCAGCACGGTCAGGCCGGTAAACGGCTTGGCGATCTGGAAGGTGCGGCCCAGCCCCTGGTGCGCGAATTCGTCGGGCGTCTTGCAGGTGACCCATTTGCCATCCGCGTCCAGCATGCTGATGCCGCCCTTGTCTGGCGACAGGAAGCCCGACAGCAGGTTGAACACCGTGGTCTTGCCCGCGCCGTTCGGGCCTATCATGCCCAGGATCTCGTTCTGGTTCAGCGTCAGCGACACGTCGTTGGTGGCGCGCAGGCCGCCGAAGCTCTTGAACAGCTTGTCGGCCTTCAGCACCGGCTGCTCGGTGCGCTCCGCGCTGTGCAGGCGCAGTTCGTCGGCCAGCTTGAGCTTGGCGCGGGGCGTGCCCAGATAGGGCAGGCGCGACAGCCAGCGCTCGATGGTCGGACCGAAGGCGCCGGCCAGGCCGCGCGGAATGGTCAGCACCACCGCCACCAGGATCAGGCCGTAGATCAGCCCGTGCATGCCGTTGCCCACGCTGCTGAGCCAGCCGCGCGCCAGTTCGGCGATGGGCAGCACCAGGAAGGTGCCGGCGATGGGGCCGGCCACCGTGCCCAGGCCGCCGATCAGGGCGAACATGGCCACCTGGATCGACAGCTCCAGCGAAAACGCCGAGCTGGGGTCCACGAAGGTCAGGTAGGTGATGTGGAAGGTGCCGATGATGCTGGTCAGCATGGCGGACACGACCGCGGCGATGATCTTCATGCGCACGGTATGGATGCCGACCGCCAGCGCCGCGTCCTCGCGTTCGCGGATCGCGATCAGGTAATGCCCGATGCGCGACTTGCGGATGTACCACGATGCCCAGGTCACCAGCAGGAACAGGCCGAAGGCGATGATCACGTAGTTGAGCTTCTCGCGGAACACGATCCAGGTCCAGCCTATGTTCAGCGGCAGGCTGATGCCGCTGGAGCCGCCCGTCCAGCTTTCTTCATGGATGACCAGGAGGCGCACCACTTCCAGGATTGCGATGGTGGCCAGCGCGAAGAACGGCCCGCGCAGCCGCAGGGTGGGGTAGCTGATCAGGATGGCGACCGCGCCCGAGATGACCGCGCCCGCCAGCATGCCGAACCAGGGCGAAATGCCGAAGTTCTGCGTCAGCAGCGTGGCGGTATAGCCGCCGATGCCGTAGAACACGGCGTGGCCCAGGGACAGTTGGCCGGCGTAGCCGCCGACGATGTTCCAGGCCACCGACAGGGCCGAGAACACGAACAGCAGCACGAACAGATTGGTCCAGAAAGGCGTGCCCATGACCACGGGCACCAGGAACATCGCGATCAGCAGGATCAGGCTGACGTAGGTCTTGGGGTGTCGAATATCGGGAAACACATCTCGCTCCTTGTTGCTCTGATCACTCTGTGCCGACGCCGAACAGGCCGTTCGGACGCAGCACCAGGATCAAGAGGAAGATCCCGAAATAAACGACCTCTTTCAGGTCGGGGGCGATGTAGAAGCCGGCCAGCGTGTCGACGATGCCGATAATCATGGAGCCGGCCACGGCGCCATACAGGCTGCCCAGTCCGCCCAGCACCACGATCACGAACGCCGTCAGCACGAAGTACGTACCCACGGTGGGAAACACCGGATACTGCGGCGCCAGCAGGCCCGCGGCGATGCCGACGAAGGCCGTGCCCAGGCCGAAGGCGATGGCGTAGACGTTGTTGACGTTCACGCCCATCAGGGTGGCGGCGTAGCGGTGCTGCGCCACCGCCCGCAGCGCGCGGCCCAGATAGGTGCGGTGCATGAACAGGTGCAGCAGCACGGCCAGGCTCAGGCCGATCACGAAGGTAATGAGCTGCCCGGTCACCATCGAATAGGGGCCGATGTCGATGGCGTTGGTGCCCAGCTCCACCGGGGCGCGGTAGACGTTGGCGCCGAAGATCACCAGGGCAAGGTTCAGAAGGATGGTGGACACGCCCACCGTGGCGAAGATCTGGATGTGCTGGTCGGCGTTGAGCAGCGGCTGGATGATGCCCTTCTGCGTCAGCGCGCCCAGCGCGAACAGGATGACAGCCACCGGCACCAGGCCGGCATAGGGATGCACGCCGAATTGCGCCGCGATCAGATAGACCATGTACATGCCTATCATCAGGAACTCGCCATGCGCGAAGTTCACGACCCGCACCACGCCGAAGATCAGCGTCAGCCCCAGGCTGATGATGGTGTACGCGCCGCCCAGCAACAGGCCGTTGATGACCAGTTGAATGAATAGTTCCATGTTGCAACCTCTTAGAGCGGGTAGCGGCCCTGATCCGGCCGAACTGTAGGCCGGATCAGGGCGCGCGGACCCCGGGAAACGTCAGGCGCCCCCGAGCGCCTGAGCACTGGCGCGGCGCTTATTTCTTGAAGACGGGCTTGCCGAGTGCGAGGTTGCTGGGCGCGATGGTGACGAGCTTGCCGTCCTGCCACTGCATCACGTAGAACGTGGATGCATTGTTTTGGCCGTCTTCGCCGAAGTCGAAGGCCCAGCCGTTGGCGGTCTGGCCGGCCGGCTTCTTGTAGGCCAGGACCGCGGCGCGGATCTTGTCCTTGTCAGTGGACTTGGCGTTGCCGATGGCTTCGAAGAAGGCCTTGGCGCCGACGTAGTTGGTCAGGCTGTGGCCGGACTGCGGATCGCTCTTGTAGGCGGCCTTGTAGGCTTCCAGGAACTTGTCCAGGCCGGGGGCGCCCGCGGGATTGATGGAGGATTGCGGGAAGTCCAGGTCGAACACGCCGTTCATGTCCGCGCCCACAGCCTTGGCCGTGTCGGCCAGGGAGTAGCCGCCGCCCGCGCCGATCACGACCTTGGGCTTGAAGCCTGCTGCACGCGCCTGGCTGAAGTACAGGATGGCGTCGTTCTGGTAGGCCGTTTGCAGCACGACGTCGACCTTGGCGCCCTTCAGGCGCAGGATCAGGGACGACAGGTCCACGGTCTTGGCCGAGTAGGGCAGCACTTCGGCCACCGTGTAGCCCAGTTCCTGGGCACGCTTCTTTTCGGTGGCCGCCACGTCGGTGCCATAGGGCCCGTCTTCGTGGATGATCCCGATCTTGATGTCCTTGGGATTCAGCCCCATGCCGGGGGCGATGGTGTCATGCAGCGCGTTGACCACCGACACGCCATACAGCGCCGTGTTGGGGTTGCTGCGGAACAGGTACTTGTAGCCGCGCGTGGTGATTTTGTGGGCGGTGGCGCCCAGCTCGAAATAAGGCACGCCCGCCAGTTCCGTCACGGGCGACGCCGCGTACGAAATGCCCGATGCGTAGCTGCCAAACACACCGACCACATTAGCCGAGATCAAACGCTTGGTTTCCGACACGGCTTGCGTCGGATCCACGGCGTCCGCCTTCACGATTTCGATCTTCTCTCCGTTGACCCCGCCGGCGGCGTTGATCTCGTTCACGGCCAGTTCCAGGCCGCGATAGCTCTCTTGCCCAAGCAGCGCAAGCGCGCCGCTGAACGGGAAGAGGGCGCCCACTTTCATGTCGGCCGCTGCGGTGCCGCTTGCCAAGACGCCGCACACGCCCAGCGCCAAAATAATCTTATTGAACTTGAACACGGTCTACGCTCCTTTGTCGGTATGGGATGCGGACTGTTTTTAGTAGTGTCCGTCTTTTTTAAATATATGATATATGGGCCGGGCAGGTACGAAAACCCCGCCTTGGATTCTAGTTGGGGTCACAGCAAGCCGAATCGGGGAATTCCCTAAAGCCGCATGAATAAAGCCTTAGCGGCCGATGGTGCCTGAAATCAAGCGCAATATTCCGTCAGGCGAACGTACCATTCCTGGCATGATCGGCGCCAGCAAAAGTCAAGAAATTGCCGCGTCAAATCATATATCCTATATCATCTGGAAAACGCCTTTCCATAAAAATCCAGGAGACAAAAGCATGTTCGAGGAAGTCGATTTCGCCGGAAAACGGGTCCTGATCACCGCCGGCGCGGACGGTCTGGGCCTGGAGATGGCCAAGGTCTTTCACCACGCCGGCGCCACGGTTTTCGTGTGCGACGTGAATGAAACGCGTCTGGCCGCGTTACCCGCCGAATTGCCGGGCGTGCATACCGCCGTGGCGGACGTGTCGGACGAGGACAGCGTGGGCGCGCTCTTCAACGCGGTCAAGCAAAAGCTGGGCGGGCTGGACATCCTGATCAATAACGCGGGTGTGGCCGGGCCCACGGGCTATGTCGAAACTCTGTCCAAAGCCGATTGGGACCGCACGCTGGCCGTGAACATCACGGGCCAGTTCTTGTGCGCGCGCCAGGCCATCGGCATGTTGAAAGCGTCCAAGGCCGGCGTGATGATCAACCTCTCGTCCGCCGCCGGCCACCTGGGCTTTGCGGGTCGGTCGGTGTATTCCGCATCCAAGTGGGCGGTGATCGGATTCACGAAGTCGTTGGCGATTGAATTGGGACCGCATGGAATCCGGGTCAACGCCATCCTGCCCGGCGCCGTCGAAGGCCCGCGCATCCGTGCCGTCATCGCGGCCAAGGCCGACACGCTTGGCCGTCCGGTGGACGAGATCGCGGCGCAGTACGAGAACCAGGCCGTGCTGGGCCGCATGGTCACGGCGCGCGATATCGCCAACATGGTGCTGTTCAACGCCAGCGAAGCCGCCCGCAGCGTCACCGGGCAGGCCATCGTGGTGGATGGCTTCACGCAGAAGCTCTACTGATGGGCGCCGGCCGCGAGGCGCGTTGCGCCGCCATCATCGGAACGGGGCTGATCGGCCAGGGATGGGCCATCGTATTCGCGCGCAAGGGCTGGAATGTGCGCCTGTATGACGTCAACGCGGCCATGCTGGCCGAGGCGCGAGCGCTGATCCTGCAACAGCTGCATGAACTGGAAACGCAGGGTCTGTTGACGGGCGCAGACGCCATCATCGAACGTGTGCAGGTGGCCGACAGCCTGGCCGATGCGGTCAAGGGGGCGTGCTACATCCAGGAGAATTCGCCGGAAAAGGTCGAGATCAAGCGTGCGTTGTTCTCGGAACTGGACGCGGCAGCCGACCCCGATGCGGTCATCGGCAGTTCGACGTCCAGCATCCCCGCCAGCCAGTTCACCGAGCATCTGGCTGGCCGCCATCGCTGCCTGGTCGCGCACCCGGTCAACCCGCCCTACCTGATCCCCGTCGTGGAGCTATGTCCCGCGCCCTGGACCAGCGACCAGGCGCTGGAGGCCGCGAACGCCGCCATGACGGCGATTGGCCAGAAGCCGGTGCTGGTGCGCCGCGAAATCGAAGGCTTCATTCTTAATCGCCTGCAGGGCGCCTTGCTGCACGAAGCCTTCCGGCTGGCCAAGGAGGGCATTGCCAGTGTGGAAGACATCGATGCGACCGTGAAGGACGGCCTGGGATTGCGCTGGTCGTTCATGGGGCCGTTCGAAACGATCGACCTGAACGCGCCCGGCGGCATTGCCGACTATTGCGCGCGCTATGGCGGCCTGTACCAATCCATCGGCGCCGATCAGGGCGAATGTGTCGCCTGGGACGGCGCGCTGGTGGATGCGCTGGCGCACGAACGCCGCAGCCTGCTGCCGCAGGAAGACCTTGCCAAGCGCCGCTTCTGGCGCGATGAAAAACTGATGCGCCTGATGCGCCACAAACAAGAGAACGGAGACAACCATGGCTAAGCCCAAACAGAAAGTCGTCATTACCTGCGCCGTGACGGGCGCCATCCACACGCCCAGCATGTCGCCGCACCTGCCGGTCACGGCGGACGAGATCGCGGAAGCCGCCATCGGCGCGGCCAAGGCGGGCGCTGCGGTGCTGCACCTGCACGCTCGCGATCCGCAGACCGGCAAGCCGTCGCAAGACCCGGCGCTGTTCAAGCCGTTCCTGGAGCGGATCAAGAACGAGACCGACGCCATCATCAACATCACTACCGGCGGCAGTCCGCACATGACGGTGGAAGAGCGCATGCGCCCGGCCACGACGTTCCAGCCCGAACTGGCCTCGTTGAACATGGGATCGATGAATTTCGGCCTGTTCCCGATGCTGGACCGCTTCCAGGACTTCAAGCACGATTGGGAGCGCGAACATCTTGAGAACAGCCGTTCGCTGATCTTCCGCAATACCTATCAAGACATCGAATCCATCCTGACGCTGGGCAACGCCAACGGCACGCGTTTCGAGTTTGAGTGCTACGACATCAGCCACCTGTACAACCTGGCGCATTTCGTGGACCGCGGCCTGGTGAAGTCGCCGCCGTTCATCCAGTCGGTGTTCGGCATCCTGGGCGGCATCGGTCCGCATCCGGAAGACCTGATGCACATGAAGCGCACCGCCGACCGGCTGTTTGGCAACGACTACGAATGGTCGATCCTGGGCGCGGGCCGCAATCAGATGCCGCTGGCCACCATCGGCGCGGCGATGGGGTCGAACGTGCGCGTCGGGCTGGAAGATTCGCTGTGGATCGGGCCGGGCCAATTGGCGGAATCCAACCGCGTCCAGGTCGAACGCATCCGTTCCATCCTGGAAGCGCTGAACCTGGAAGTGGCCACGCCAGAAGAGACGCGGGCCAAACTCGGCCTGAAAGGCCGAGACAACGTGAAGTTCTGATCAAAGGCCGCTGGCCGGCGCGACGGCGCCGGCCAGATTCAAGCGTGGCGGCGCAGCGCGTCGGCAAGCATGGCGACGTCCAGGGGGCGATCGAAATTGGCGGCGTGGCGGGCCTTCAGGGTCAGTTCGGCGGCCAGTGTCAGGTCGGCGTCGCTGGGAGTGTCGGCGGCGCCTAACTCGCGTAGCGTGGTGGGCAGGCCCACCTGGGCGTACCACTGGGTCAGGTCTGCCAGCATGCCGTCGCTGCGCTGTTCAAGGTCCAGCTGCACCAACAGGCCGACCGCCACCTGCAATCCATGCAAGGCGGTCGCCACGCCGCCGATCTTGGGCAGTCCGCGCGTCAAGGCGTGGGCGATGGACAGGCCGCCGCTTTCAAAACCGAGACCGCTCATGAGGATCATCGCTTCCACCACGCGTTCGAACGCCGGCGTGGGTTCACCGGTGCCGGCGGCTGCCACGGCGTCCACGCCGTCGGCCAGCAGCGTGCGCAGGCAGCCGTCGGCGATCAACTGCGCGGACAGCAGCGGGGCGCCGTCGTACATGTTCTTGCCACCGTTGCGTTGGCATTGTTCGGCTTCGAACTTCTTCGAGATGGCGTCGCCCAGGCCCGCGCGGAAGAAGTGCGCGGGCGCCGTTGCAATGATGGCGGTGTCCACCAGCACGACCGTGGGGTTGAACAGCATGTGCTCGACCGCCAGGAGGTTGTGATGCGCGTCGTACAGCACGTAGTTTTTGCTGGTCGGCGCGTCGTTGGACGCCACGGTGGGCACCGTGACCAGGTGGCAGTGGGCCGACTTCGCCACCGCCTTGCCCGCATCCAGCGACTTGCCGCCGCCCACCGCGATCACCATGTCGATGCCGGCCTGCGAGGCCTGCGCGCGCAGTTGCGCGATGAGGTCAGGTGTCAGGTCGCCGTCGACGATCAGCGGCGCAAGCGCCACGCCGTGTTCGGCGCACAAGGCTTCGATTCGGGGGCCCAGTACGCCATGGACGTAGCGGTCGATGACCAGGGCGGCGCGGCGGCCGAACAAGGCAGCGTACTGGCCCAAGGCGTCCAGCGCGCCCGCTCCTTGTATGTAGCGGCTGGGAGCCCCAAAAATCTTCAGCATGAAGTCTTCCTATTTGCGTGGCACGGGAGGGCGGTAGTCGAGCTCTTTTTCGCGTTCGACCAACCAGTCGATCATGATCTTGCCGCCCCAGACCAGGTCGGCCTGGATGGCGCTGCGGGCAGCTTCGGAGTCGCGCGCTTCCAGCGCTTGCAGCACGGCTTCGTGGCGGTGCTCGTTTTCGGAATAGTCCAGGCCGGCCGTCTTGATGTGGAACACCTTCAGGATGGGGCCCGTGATGACCCAGAACGATTCCACCGTGCTGCGCAGGATGGGCTTGTTGCTGGCTTCCAGGATCGCGAAGTGGAATTTGCGGTTCAGATAGCTGGCGCGCTTGGGGTCCGTTGCCGTGCAGGAAATGAAGTCGCGCTGCAGGGCGATCAGGTTGTCCAGCTGCTTGCGCGTGATGTGCTGCGCGGCTTCGGCTGCGCCCATGCCTTCCAGGTGGAAACGGATCTGCTGGATCTCGCGCAGTTTCTCCGAATTCACGTAGGGCACGTAGACCGCCGTGGCAGCCTGCATCTCCAGGCCCTGTTCGCTGATCAGCCGAAAGATGGCCTCGCGCACGGGCGTGATGGATACGCCCATTTCTTGAGCCAGTTCGCCAATGATCAGGCGTTCGCCAGGTTCGTACTGCCCGTTGATCAGGGCATTGCGGATTTCGTTATAGACCCTGACGGAGAGGTTCTCTTTTTTTACCGGTTTGAGGCTGGGCATGACGTTTCGGGCTTGCTGTATTGAGGGAACGGGTGAATCCGGAATGAATTCTAGCCCGCCATAGCCAATTCAAGCTCAATGGGTATATTATATATCATATATCCTAACGAAGAAAGGACGCGCCATGCGCCATCACCAGGAGGCCCCCACCGAGGGGGAAGTCAGGATGCTGCGGGAAAAGGCCCGCCACATCCGGCTGGAGACAATCAGACTCATCGAAATCGCCAAGGTCGGGCACTACAGCTCGGTTTTCTCGTGCGCCGAGATATTCGCTTCGCTGTACTACGACGTGATGCGGCTGCGTCCGGGCGAGCCGCACTGGCCGGACCGTGACCGCTTCCTGATGGGCAAGGGCCATGCCGCCGTCGGCTTGTTTCCGGTGCTGGCCGACCATGGCTTCATCGACCGCGAGCTGCTGGATGGCTACACCCGGCTGGGCAGCCCTTTGGGCGACCACCCCGACATGAGCAAGGTGCCGGGCGTGGATTTCAGTTCGGGGTCCATCGGGCACGCGTTGTCCAACGGCGTGGGCATGGCGGTAGGCGGGCGCATGAGCCAGCGCGACTTCAACGTCTTTGTGATGCTGGGCGACGGCGAGATGCAGGAAGGGCAGGTCTGGGAAGCGGCGCTGTTTGCCGCGCACAACCGCTTGTCCCGCCTGATCGCCATCGTTGACCGTAACGGCTATCAGCTGGACGGCAAGGTGGACGACGTGATGGGCGTGGAGTCGTTGGCGGCGAAGTGGCAGGCGTTCGGTTGGGACGTCCACGAAGTCGACGGGCACGACCTGCATGCATTGACGGCGCTGCTGCGGCGCCTGCGCGCCGACGATGCGCGTGCCAAGCCGGCTTGCGTGATCGCCAAGACCATCAAGGGTAAAGGCGTTTCCTACATGGAAACCGAGCCGGGCTGGCACCTGGGCTATCTGGCGCCGCAAGACGCGCAAAGCGCCATCGACGAAATCCTCTCCCGCGAGATCTGAATGGCACAGGCACAAGTTCTCTCCTCCGACTCCTGGCAGTACCGCGCCCTGAATGCGGTGAACCCCGGGCTGTCCTATCTTTCCGACGCGCTGATCGAGTTGGCGCAGGCCGGCCACCCGGTGGTGGCGGGGTCGGCCGACCTGCAGTATTCCAATGGCCTGAACCGCTTTGCAGAGGCCTACCCCGACCGCTACATCCAGTTCGGCATCTCTGAACAGAATATGGTGTCGGCGGCGGCCGGCCTGGCCACCACCGGCATGATGCCGTTCGTGGCGACGTTCGCGTCGTTCCTGGGCCTGTTGTGTTGCGAGCAGATCCGCATGGACGTGGCCTACACCAAGCTGCCGGTTCGGCTGATCGGCCACCACACCGGCATCAGCCTGGGGTTCTACGGCACGTCGCACCATGCCACCGAAGACATCTCGACCATGCGCGCGCTGGCTGGCCTGACCGTGGTCTCGCCGGCGGACGGTCCGCAATTGGCGTCCGCCATCAAGGCCTCCGTCGACTGGCCCGAGCCGATCTATTTCCGCATCGGGCGCGGCCGCGACCCGCAAGTCTATGAGGACGGGGTGCCGTTCGAATTCGGTCGCGCCATCGTGCATTCCCGGGGCAGCGATCTGAACATCATCGCTTGCGGGATCACGCTGCACGCGGCGCTCGCCGCGGCAGAGCAATTGCGCCAGGACGGCCTGTCGGTGGGCGTGATCGACATGCCCACCATCAAGCCGCTGGATCGCGACGCCGTGCTGGCGGCGGCCGGGCAGTCGCGCCTGATGATGACGGTGGAAGAACACAACGTGCTGGGCGGGCTGGGTTCGGCGGTCGCGGAAGTGCTGGCGGATGCCGGCGCGGGCACGCGCCTGCGGCGCCACGGCATTTATGACGAGTACAGTTTGATCGCGCCGCCCACCACGCTCTACGCCCATTACAAACTAGACGCCGCGGGCATCGGCGAGGTGGCCCGCGCATTGATCAAGACCTCAGGCAACGCCTGACATTTCGGAGAAAAGAATGAAGGAAATCAGCGGAAACACGCGCCTGTTCGGCATCCTGGCCGACCCGATCCATCATGTGAAGACGCCCCAGCGCATGAACGAGCACTTCGCCCGGATCGGTTACGACGGCGTGTGCGTGCCGTTCCATGCTCGCCCGGACGACCTGGCGGCCGTGGTCGAAGGGCTGCGCCGGCTGGAGAACCTGGGCGGTGTCATCGTCACCATCCCCCACAAGACGGCGATCCTGGACCTGGTCGACGAGGCGACCCCGGTGGCGCGCAAGATCGGCGCGGCCAACGTGGTGCGCCGCGAGGCCGATGGGCGGCTGGTGGCGCACATGCTGGACGGGGAGGGTTTCGTGCGCGGCCTGCAGACGGCCGGCGTTTCGCTGGAAGGCAAAAGCGCCTACCTGGCGGGCGCGGGCGGCGCGGCGAATGCGATCGGCTTCGCGCTGGTGCAGGCCGGCGTGTCCCGCCTGACCATCGCCAATCGCACCGTGGCCAAGGCCGAAGACCTGAAGGCGCGCATCCTGTCCCTGCATCCGGACGCCGTCATCGCCATCGGCACGCCCGACCCGTCGGGGCATGACCTGGTCGTCAACGGCACCTCGCTCGGCATGAAGCCGGACGACGCGTTGCCGCTGGACGCGAGCCGCCTCACGCCCGACCAGCTGGTCTGCGAAGTCATCATGCAGCCGCGCGATACCGCGCTGCTGCTGGCGGCGCAGGCCCGCGGCTGCAAGGTGCACTACGGCGCGCCGATGCTCGCCTGCCAGATCGAGCTGATGGCGCGGATGCTGGGCGTGGCGGATGCCAAGTAAGACCGCGGGGCCTTTATCCGGACTTTGAAAAAAATGGGCGATTACGATTTCATCATCGCGGGCGGCGGAACCGCCGGCTGCATCCTGGCCAACCGCTTGAGCGCGGACGGCAAGTACAAGGTGCTCATGCTCGAAGCCGGGCACGAAGCGCGCAGCATGTGGATTTCGATCCCGGCCGGCTTTTCGAAGCTGCTGGTGAACCCGGACTACAACTGGCGCTTCGCGACCGAGCCGGAGGACAACGTCTACGGCCGGACCATCGCGGTGCCGCGGGGCAAGGGCGTGGGCGGGTCGACGCTGATCAACGGCATGATCTATGTGCGCGGGCAGCCCCGGGACTACGACGGCTGGGAAGCCGCCGGCGCCACCGGCTGGGGCGCGGGCCAGGCCGAGCGCGTGTTCCGCAAGATCGAGCACTACGAGCGCGGCGGAGAAGGGCGCGGCAAGGATGGCCCCATGCGCCTCGAAGAGGTGGCGGAGCGCTTTCCGATTTCGGATGCGTTCCTGCGCGCCGCGCAGGAAGACGGCCAGCCCTTGAACCCGGACTACAACAGCGGCGACCAGGAGGGCGTGGGCTACTACCAAGTGCTGCAGCGCCGCGGCCGTCGTTGGAGCGTGGTGGACGGCTACCTGAAGCCGGCAGCCACACGCAAGAACCTGC
>NZ_DATCUY010000089.1:0-2617 GCF_036567245.1 Achromobacter sp.
TGGACGGGCTGGCCAAGTTCTTCCGCGCCCGCTCGGCCTGGCAGATCGGCGAGAAGACGCCAGAGTTCCTGGTGCAGATCGACCGCGCGCTTGCCAGCGTGGCCTCGACGCCCCCCGGCGCCGCTTCCCGCGACCGCGCCGTGGTCGCCCTGGTGGGCATACG
Organism: Achromobacter sp.; assembly: GCF_036567245.1. GTDB lineage: Bacteria > Pseudomonadota > Gammaproteobacteria > Burkholderiales > Burkholderiaceae_B > Achromobacter. The sequence goes on from NZ_DATCUY010000089.1 coordinate 164, forward strand.
GCGCGCCTTCTTCCCCGACGCGCCCGACTATCAACCCGCCCACCCGACGCTGGAGGGCCAAGCATCATGATCGGCGAATTCAATCTTTACGGCGTCTATTTCCCCTGGCTGCTGGTGTTGGGCGCGGTCACCCTGGGCGTGGCCTGGGCGGTGCGCCGCGTGTTGGCCCGCGCCGGGCTGTACCGCCTGGTGTGGCACCCCGCGCTGTTCGACCTGGCGCTGTTCGTGGTGCTGCTGTACGGCGTATCCCTCATTTCCCCCTATTTACTCCAGAGATAAGCATGAAACTCCCCAATGCCCTCCGCCCCGCAGCCATCGGCAAGTTCGCGGTGACCGCCGTCGTCGTCGCCGCGGCCGCCTACGCCGGCTGGCAGCTCTGGGTGCACTATGAAGTCGAACCCTGGACCCGCGACGGCCGCGTCAAGGCCTACGTGGTGCAGGTCGCGCCGGATGTCTCCGGCCTGGTGACCAGCGTGCCGGTGCACGACAACCAGGACGTGAAGGCCGGCGACGTGCTGTTCGAAATCGACCGCGCGCGCTTCCAGCTGGCCTTTGATCAGGCCCAGGCCTCGGTGCGCTCTGCGCAAGTAGCGCGGGACCAGGCGGTGCGCGACGCCAAGCGCAACCGCTCGCTGGGCCAGTTGGTCGCCGCCGAGGCACTGGAGCAAAGCCAGACCAAGCTGCAGCAGACCGAGGCCGCACTGGCCCAGGCCGAAGTGCAGCTCAATACCGCGCGCCTGAACCTGGACCGCAGCCGGGTGCTGGCCGTCAACGATGGCCGCATCACCAACCTGGACCTGCGCGCCGGCTCCTACGCCACCGCTGGCCGCGGCGTGATGGCGCTGGTGGATTCCAGCTCGTTCTATGTCGAAGGCTATTTCGAGGAAACCAAGCTGCCCGGCATCCGCGAGGGCGATCCCGTGACCGTGACGCTGATGGGCGATTCGCACCATATCCGCGGCCACGTGGAGAGCATTGCCATGGGCATCGCCGACCGCGACCGCAGCACCGGCGCCAACCTGCTGCCCAACGTCAATCCCACGTTCAACTGGGTCCGCCTGGCACAGCGCATTCCGGTGCGCGTAAAGATCGACGACGTGCCTGAAGGCGTGCGCCTGGTGGCCGGCCAGACCGCCACCGTGTCGGTGGATTCCGGTCCCGCCCACGCGCAGAACAAGACCCACCAGCCGTCCTGACCGCTGCTTTTTTCCAACCTCTCACCCCTAATCGACGCACAGCCGTAATTGCCATGAACACCAGACACCTTCTGCCGCTGATGCTGGCCCTGACGCTAGCCGGATGCACCACCGTGGGCCCTGACTACCAGGTGCCCGCCGGATCGGTGGCCGAGCGGCAGAGCGCGCAAACGCCTTTCACGGAAGCGCGCGACGCCGCGTTCCGGCAGGATGCGGTACCTGGCCACTGGTGGCGCCTGTACGACGATCCGGTGCTGGACGGACTGGTGGAAAAAGCCCTGGCGGCCAACACCGACCTGCGCGTCGCCAGCGCCAACCTGGAACGCGCCCAGGCCGCGGTAAAGGAAACCCAGGCGCAGCAACAGCCCACGATCGGCGTCAACGCCTCGCCCACTTTCGGCCACGTGTCCGGCTTGCAGGAACTGCAACCCGGCATCGATCCGCCCAACCGCTGGTCCTATTCCATGGGCGCCAGCGTGTCGTATCAGCTGGACCTGTTCGGCCAGATCCGCCGCGCCGTGGAAGCGGCCAGCGGCGACGAGCAGGCCGCGCAGGCCGCCTACGACGCCACCCGCGTCACCGTGGCTGCCGAGACCGCGCGGGCCTACGCCAATATGTGCGCGGCCGGCATGCAGCTGGCTTCCGCCCAGCATTCGGTGCAGGTGCAGAAACAATCCCTGGACGCGGTGGACCGGTTGCAGCGCGCCGGCCGCGGCACGGCGCTGGACGTGACCCGCGCCCGCAGCCAGCTACAGCAACTGCAGGCCAACCTGCCGCCGTTCCAGGCCCAGCAGCGCACCGCCCTGTACCGCCTGGCAGCGCTGACCAGCCAGACGCCCGGCGAAATCTCGCCCGCGCTGCTGCAATGCGCCAAGGCGCCGCGCCTGACCGAAACCATCCCCGTGGGCGATGGCGCCGAGCTGCTGCGCCGCCGTCCGGACATCCGCCAGGCCGAGCGCACGCTGGCGGCGTCCACCGCGCGCATCGGCGTGGCCACCGCGGACCTGTATCCGAAGATCTCACTGGGCTTGTCGGCCGCCTCGGGCGGCCCGGCCGCCATGTTCGGCGACCGCGGCACCTTCAGCTGGAGCGTCGGTCCGCTGATCTCGTGGACCATCCCCAACACCGGCGCGGCGCAGGCCCGCATCGCCGAGGCGCAGGCCAGCACCAAGGGCGCGGCGGCGCGTTTCGACGCCACTGTGCTGAATGCCTTGCGGGAAACGGAAAGCGCGCTGGTGGTCTACGCGCGCCAGCTGGA
>NZ_DATCUY010000090.1:0-3614 GCF_036567245.1 Achromobacter sp.
GGCGGCGGCCGACGCCATCAGCGTCACGGCGCGTAAATCCTACGCGATCCCGGCAGGGCCCCTGGGCGACGCGCTGGCCCAGTTCGCCGCCGCCGCAGGGGTGCCGCTGTCGTTCGATCCGGCCCTGGTGTCGGGGCTGCGCAGCAACGGCCTGGACGGCGTCTACAGCGTGAAGGAAGGCTTCTCCCGTTTGCTGTCCGGGTCGGGCTATGCCTTGGCGGAGCAGGGCGGCGGCGCCTATTCCTTGCGCAAGCTGCCCTCGGGGCAGGATGAATCGGCGACCGTGCTGCCGACGGTCACCGTCGCCGGCGCCAGCGCGGCCCCGTTCGCCTTGCCGGCCGAGTACGAGGGCGGCCAGGTGGCCAGGGGCGGCCGCCTGGGCTTGCTGGGCAATCGCGACGTGATGGATACGCCGTTCAATGTCACCAGCTACACCTCGGAGCTGCTGGCGAACCGCCAGGCGGTAACCTTGGCCGATGCGCTGAACGTTGAACCCTCGGTGCGTTTCACCGGGCAGATCGGCGGTGTGACCGACTCGTTCTACATCCGCGGTTTTCCCATTGGCGAAGGCAATCTGGGCGAGATTGCCTTTGACGGGGTCTACGGCGTGGCGCCCAATTATCACGTCTTCACCGATTACATCGAGCGGGTCGAGGTGCTGAAAGGGCCGGCGGCGCTGTTGTATGGCATGTCGCCCAACAGCGGCGTGGGCGGCGTGATCAACATGGTGCCCAAGCGGGCGCTGCCGGAGGACTTGAGCCGGGTGTCCGCCGACTACGTGGGCGATTCGCAATTCGGCGCGCGGGCGGACCTGAGCCGTCGCTTCGGCAAGGATGGCGAATGGGGCGTGCGCATCAACGGCATGCACCGCCAGGGCGATACGCCGCTGGACAACCTGTACTCGCGCACTGACATCGGCGCCTTGTCGCTGGATTACCAGGGCGAGCGGCTGCGTGCCTCGCTGGACCTGCTGACGCAGAATGAAAAGATCGACGCGCCCACGCGGCCTTTCCTGGTGGCCGCCGGCATAGCCGTTCCGCATGCGGCGGACGGACGGCGCAACGCCACCCAGCCCTGGGGCTGGTGGAAGTCAGATGGGCAATCGGCGCTGCTGCGGATCGAGTACGACGTCAGCGACCGCCTGACGGTTTTTGCCGATGCAGGCGGCTCGGACACCGATGTTTCGCGCCTGTCGGACCAGACGCCCACCATCGTCAACGCGGCCGGCGACACGGTGGTCACGCCGAACAACTTCAGGTTCGAGGTCAACCGCAGCACCTACAACGCGGGCTTGCGCGCCAAGCTGGACACGGGCCCGGTGCGCCACGCCATCAGCTTCATGGGCAGCCTGTACAGCGACCGGAACAAGCAGGCCAGCGTGCTGGGGACGCCGCTCACGTCCAACATCTATCATCCGATCACGCGCCCCGAGCAGTTCATTCCGGCGCCTGCCTATGTGCCAAAGATCTCGTCGTCGGACCTTTCCGGCCTGGCGCTGGCCGATACGCTCAGCATCCTGGACGAGCGCGCGCAGCTGACCCTGGGCGTGCGCCAGCAGCGCATCGAGTCGCGCAACTTCAACGCCGCGACCGGCGCGCGCACCGTCAGCTATGACGAGAGCGCGACCACGCCGCTGGCGGGCATCGTGGTCAAGCCCTGGAGCAATGTCTCGCTGTACGCCAACTACATCGAAGGCCTGAGCAAGGGCGACGTGGCGCCCGCCACCGCGTCCAACGCAGGGCAGGTGTTCAAGCCTTACAAAGCCAGGCAAAAGGAGGTGGGGGTGAAGGTGGACCTGGACGGCGCCATGCTGACCCTGAGCGCCTTCGAGATCACCAAGCCCAGCGGGCAGCTGACCAACGGCGTGTACGGCGCCGACAGCGAGCAGCGTAACCGCGGGCTGGAGCTGAACCTGGCCGGCGAACCATGGCGCGGCCTGCGCCTGCTGGGCGGGGTGACCTTGCTGGACGCGGAACTGACGCGCACCGGCAATAGCGCCATGGTGGGCAACCGGCCCGTGGGCGTACCCAAAATGTCGGTCAACCTGGGCGCGGAATGGGATACGCCATGGGTCACGGGCCTGACCCTGACCGGCAGCATGATGCACACCGGCAGCGAGTACATCAATCAGGCCAATACGCAGTCGGTGCCTTCGTGGACCACGTTCGATCTGGGCGCGCGCTATGCGACCAAGGTCTACGGCAGGGACATCACGCTGCGGGCGAATGTGGTCAACGTCTTCAACCGGGCCTACTGGTCGGGCGTAGCGTCGTACGGCACGATTTCCCAGGGCGTGCCGCGCACGTTGATGCTGTCGGCATCGATGGACTTCTGATCGGAGCTTGCTGGCCTAGGAAGCCAGGATGCCGCTGATGCGGGCCAGATTGTCGAGCGTGCTGCGCAGGTGCTCTGTCAGCGCGGCGGCCGCTTCCTCGTTGCGCTCGCGTTCCAGCAGATCCAGGATGGCCAGGTGCTGGTCGCAATGCTGCTGGTAGCGGCTGCGGTCCTGCATGGAGCGGTAGGACAGCAGCCGGCGCACGCGGTTGACGCGCTTGATGGCGTCGATGAAGAAGGGATTGCCCGAGGCTTCCACCAGCGATTCATGGAAGCGCACGCCGCGTTCATGCAGCTGGTCCGCGGTGTCGGTGGCGATGCCGCCGTCCAGCAGGTGTTTTTCGGCGGCGCGGCAGCGCGCCAGCACCTGCCGGTCGATGCGAAAGCCCGGTTCCAGCAGCGCCGCCGGCTCCAGCGCCAGGCGCAGGCGGTAGGACTGCAGCAGGCTGTCGGGCGTGGTCATCATGGATGAAAACTCCCAGCCATAGCCGGGCCTGCGCTCTGCCCAGCCTTCCTGCGCGATGCGGCCCAGCAAGGCCTGCGTCTGCGCCGTCGTCAGGCCGTAGCGCGCGCGCAGCAGCGCCTCGCTGCATTGCATGGGCAGCGCGCCGCGCAGCAGTTCGTCGGCCAGCTTGAAGTAGCTGTGCGTGACGATGTCGTCCACGGAGGGCGGGGCCAGATCCTCATGCATCTCCGCCAGCGCTTCGTGATCCTGCTCCAGGAAATAGCCGCGGTTGGGTTTGCGCGAAACGACGCCGCGTTGCTCCAGGATGTCCAGCGCGTCGTTGACGGGTGAGCGCGACAGACGCAACCGGTCGGCGAGCTTCTGTGCGGTCAGGTGCGCGCCCGCGGGCAGGCGGTCTTCCTGGATCAGGGCCAGGATTTTCGCGGCGGTATTGGTTTGGGCGCTCATGCGTGGCGGGCGGGGGAATGGATGGTGTCCGAGAGGATAGCGGGAATGACGCCGCCCATGCGCAGCAGCCTGACTTCCAGCCGGGTCTCAACCGCAGCCGTGGCCTGCAGCGTCTCGACGGCGCCGCCTGCGCGCAGGATGCGCACCGCCACGGCCATGCGCGGCGTCAGCGCGGCGGCCTGGGCGTCGATCTCGATCCGGTCGCCGGGCTGGATCCGCAGCGTGGCCGGCGTGACGTCCGCGGGCAGGCGCAAGGGCAGGACGCCCATGCCGATCAGGTTGGAGCGGTGGATGCGTTCGAAGCTGACCGCCAGCACCGCGCGGATGCCCAGCAAGCGTTGGCCCTTGGCGGCCCAGTCGCGCGAGG
>NZ_DATCUY010000091.1:0-3699 GCF_036567245.1 Achromobacter sp.
CCCCCGCCGATGTGGGGAGGCGCAACGCCTACCGGTTGACCAGGCTCTTCGGCACGCGATACACCAGCACCGCCCCGATCAGCGCGAAGCTGGCGAGGAAATACATGCCCCAGTCGGTCGAACCGGTCAGGTCCTTGATCCAACCGATCGCATAGGGGCTGACAAAAGCCGCCAACCCCGCGAACGAATTGATCCCGGCAATGCCCGCCGCCGCGCTCTTGCCTTCCAGAAACGCGGTTGGCAGGCTCCAGAACAGCGGCGAGCACACCATGCAACCGGCAGCCGCCACCGACAGCATGGCCACGGCCAACATCGGGTTATGGCTGAACAGCGTGCTGAGCGCCAGGCCCGTCCCGCCCACCAGAAAGGGCACGATCATGTGCCAGCGGCGCTCCCGCGTTGCGTCCGAATGGCGGCACACCAGCACCATCGAGATCACTGCGCATATGTTCGGCACCGCCGTCAGCAGGCCGATATCCAGCAGCGACACCACGCCAGTGGAGCGGATCACCGACGGTATCCAGAACGCCAGGCCGGACAGGCTGGACACCGTGCAATAGCAGATCAGCGCCATATGGACCACGCGCCGGTCCTTGAGCAGCGTCAGCATCGACACGTGTTCGGTCTTGGCGGTCTTCTCGCGCACCAGGTTCTGGCCCAGCCGGGACTTCTCCGTCGTCGACAGCCAGCGCGCATCGTCGATGCGGTCGTCCAGGTACCAGAACACCGCCAGGCCCAGCAGCACCGAAGGGATCGCCTCGATGATGAACATCCACTGCCAACCGGCGAGACCATGCGTGTCATGGAAGGACTCCATCACCCAGCCCGACAGCGGCCCGCCCAGGATGCCGGCGAACGGCACCGCCGTCATGAACACCGCCACGATCTGGCCGCGCCGGTTTGAAGGAAACCAATAGGTCAGGTACAGGATGATGCCGGGATAGAAACCGGCCTCGGCCGCCCCCAGCAGGAAACGCAGGATGTAGAACTGGGTCGGCGTCTGCGTCAGGGCCATGGCGGCCGAGATGATGCCCCACAGGATCATGATGCGCGCCAGCGTCTTCTTCGCGCCGATACGGTGCATCAACACATTGCTCGGCACTTCGAACAGGAAATAGCCGATGAAGAAAATGCCCGCGCCCAGGCCGTACACCGTTTCGCTGAACTTCAGATCGTCCAGCATCTGCAGCTTGGCAAAGCCGACGTTCACCCGGTCCAGGAACGCCGCGATGTAGCACACCATCAAGAATGGCAGCAGCCGCCACGCCACCTTCCGATACAGCGCATCATCCCGCGCCGCCAGGGGATCCTTGTCTGCGGCAACCGGAGGCGCCGCAATACTCTCGACTGACTGGTCCATATTTTCACCTTGGGGTCTGTTTTTTTAGGCCGAACGCTCCCCTGCAGACGCTCGGGGCGTCCGCATGCTGTTTTTTATGGGAAGGAAACGTCCGGACCGGTTATGCGGCCAGCCTGCCGGCCGGCCACGCTGGTCGCGCCGCAGGTCAGGCGGTGATCGCCGCCTCCAGCGCAGGTTCCACCGCGCCTCTGCGCTCCGTGATCAGGCCGTAAGCCTCGGGACGCCGGTGTCGGTCGAAATTGAAAGTCGTGCTCTTGTAGGACAGGCACAGGTCCAGGTCGCAGCGCGCGATCGCCAGTTCGTCGCCCTTGGTCGAGCAGGCGGCCACGATCTCGCCCGACGGCGCGATGATGCAGCTGCCGCCTATCATCTCGCAGCCCTCTTCCTTGCCGGCCTTGGCCACGCCCACCACCCAGGTGCCGTTCTGATAGGCGCCGGCCTGCATCACCAGATGGTTGTGGAACATGGACAGGTCGTCATGCTCGGGCGCCGGCGGATTGTGCACCGGCGTGTTGTAGCCCAGCAGGATCATTTCCGCGCCCTGCAAACCCATGACGCGATAAGTCTCGGACCAGCGCCGGTCGTTGCACAAGGCCATGCCCATCACGCCGCCAAAGCCGCGCCAGACATCGAAAGATTCGCCCGGCTCGAAATAGTGCTTCTCCAGATGCTGGAAAGCGCGCCACGGCTCATGCTCGGCATGCCCGGGCAAATGCACCTTGCGGTACTTGCCGATGATTTCGCCGTTCTGGTTCACCAGGATCGAGGTGTTGAAGCGACGCTTGACGCCCTGCTCCACCGCCAGCTCCGCATAGCCCAGGTAAAAGCCTATGCCCAGCTTGCGCGCGGTCTCGAACAGCACCCGGGTCTGCGGACCGGGCATCTCGCTTTCATAGAACGCGTCGATCTCGGCCGGGTCTTCCATGTACCACCGTGGAAAGAAGGTCGTCAGCGCCAACTCCGGAAAGACCACCAGCTGGCAGCCCATGGCATGGGCCTGGCGCAGATGCGCGAGCAGGCGCTCGACGACGTCGCGACGCGTGTCGCTGCGCTGGATCGGCCCAAGCTGCGCGGCCGCGACATTGATGATGCGTGACATGTTCAGTCTCCTACGGTTTCATTGTTCTGCGAGGTCGAGCATCAGTTCCAGCAACACGCCGGCGCCCGCCTCGATATCTTGGTCATGCGTGAATTCGGCCACGTTGTGCGACAGCCCGCCCACGCTGGGAACAAACACCATGCCCGTCGGGCACATGCGCGCCAGCATCTGGGCATCGTGCCCGGCGCCGCTGGGCAGCCGCCGCACGCGGTGCCCGCGGCTGCGCGCAATTTCCTCGACCCGGCCGACGATGGCCTCATCGAACGCCACCGGCGCAAAATCGGCCAGCACCCGATGGCTCAGGCTCACCCCTTCATCCGCCGCCACCCGCGCCGCATATTCCATGCAGCGCGCAATCGCCTTCTGCAAGGCCGCGCCGTCGGTATTGCGCAGGTCCAATGTGAATGTCGCGCGGTTGGGAATGACATTGATCAGGTTGGGAAACAGATTGACCTGCCCCACTGTCGCCAACTGGCCCCCGCCCAACTCCACGGTCAGATCTCTGGCAAAGCACGCGATGCGGGCTGCGACGATGCCGGCGTCATGACGCAACGCCATCGGCGTGGTGCCGGCATGGTTGGACACGCCCTGCACGGTGAATTCGATCCAATGGATGCCCTGCACGCCCGTCACCGCGCCGATGGTGTAGCCCTCGTGCTCCAGCACCGGTCCCTGTTCCACGTGCAATTCGACAAAGGCATGCACCTTGTTATTGCCAACCGGGGCCGTCCCGGCGTAGCCGATGCGGTCCAGGTTCTCGCCCACCGAGGTGCCGTCGATGCCGACCGTGGCCAGCGCGTCCTCCAACGCCAGGTCGCCCTGGAACACCAGGCTGCCCATCATGTCGGGCGCAAAGCGCGCGCCTTCCTCATTGGTGAAGAAAGCCACCGCTATCGGCCTCTCGGTCACCACGCCGGCATCGTTCAGTGCCGCGACCACTTCCAGGCCGGCCAGCACCCCCAGGTTGCCGTCGTAGCGGCCACCGGTGCGCACCGTGTCGATGTGCGAACCGGTCATCACCGGCGGACCTGCCTTGCGACCTGCCCGCAGGCCGACCACGTTGCCGATGCCGTCCACCGTCACGGCCAAGCCAAGGTCACGCATCCACTGCACCACCAGGTCGCGCCCCTGCCGGTCCGCGTCCGTCAGCGCCAGGCGGCAAACGCCGCCGCCCTCGATGGCGCCGACCTGCGCCAGGTCGGCAATGCGGCGCAACAGGCGGGCGCCGTCGATCCGCACG
>NZ_DATCUY010000092.1:0-8725 GCF_036567245.1 Achromobacter sp.
AGCCAGGGCTTGTAGATCTTCAGGTCGGGGTTGGTCAGCAGGCCGTAGCGGTAGAAGCGCTCGATGTCGTTGCCCTTGAAGGTGCTGCCGTCGCCCCAGATGTTGACGTCGTCTTCCTTCATGGCGGCCACCAGCATCGTGCCGGTGACGGCGCGGCCGATGGGCGTCGTGTTGAAGTACGTGATGCCGGCGGTCGAAATATGGAACGCGCCCGATTGCAGGGCGGCGATGCCTTCGGCGACCAGCTGCGCGCGGCAGTCGATCAGGCGGGCCTTCTCGGCGCCGTAGGCCATGGCCTTGCGCGGGATCTCATCGTAGTCGGACTCGTCGGGCTGGCCCAGGTTCGCCGTGTAGGCGTAGGGAATGACGCCGTTGTTGCGCATCCACAGGAGCGCCGCGCTGGTGTCGAGGCCGCCGGAAAAGGCGATGCCGACCTTCTGGCCGGTAGGAAGGTTCGGGAGGATAGTGGTCATTGTTTAAGATGAGACGCCAACAGGACTTTGACAGCAGACTTTGACAGCAGCTAGCCGCCAGACGAGAAAACACTCGCTATTTTAACTCTTTTGGGCGGAGGGCCGGGGAGCGAAGAGCGCGGGCACGTCGAGCCGACGGATCAACTGCGCGGTGGCCGTGGCCAGGCGCGTGGACGGTCGGTGGCGGGCGCTGGCCAGCACCAGGTCGTTGGTAATGGCGGGGTTGCCGATAGCGCACAGGGACAGTTCATGCTCGGCGGCCGGGCCGCGCGCGGCCGAACGCGGCAGAATGGCGTAGGCGTCGCCCTGGGCGGCCAGTTCGACGATGGTCTGGACCGCGTCCACCTCGACGGCGATGGTCAGGCGCACGCCCTGGGCGCGGCACACGCTTTCGACCAGGGTGCGGATGGCGTTGGGCAGGCTGGGCACCACCAGCGGGTAGTCGCCCAGTTGCGCCACGGCGATGTGCGCGGGCAGGGCGGGCCGGTGTCCGGCGGCGGCGACCAGCACCAGGTCTTCGCGGAACAGCGATTCGTAGGCTAGCTGCGGCGAGGGGGCGGGGTCGTAGAGCAGGGCGAGATCGACCCGGCCGGCCAGCAGCCATTCGCGCACCTGGGCGCTGAGGCCTTCGGCCACGGCGATGGAGGCTTCGGGGAAACTGCGGCGGAAGGCCTGGACCAGCGGAGGCGTCAGCACGCGCGCGATGCGGGGCGGCAGGCCCACAACGACCTTGCCGGTGGGTGTTTCGCGCAGGCTCTGCAGGTCTTCCTTGGCGCGTTCGGCCAGGGTCAGCAGGGCGCGGGCGTGTTCCAGGAAGCGCAGCCCGGCCTCGGTGGGCTCGGCGCCGCGTCCGTTGCGGTAGAGCAGGTGCTGGCCGAGCTCCAGTTCCAGCAGGCGGACCTGGCGGCTGAGCGTGGGCTGCGCCACGTCCAGCATTTCGGCCGCGCGCGAGAAGCTGCGCCTCTCGGCCACCCGCAGGAAGTATTCGATCTGCTTCAGGTCCATCAGGTATTTGGAAAATCTATATCTGAAATCAAAGATATAGCATTGTTTGGCAGCGGGCAATCCGGGACCATGGCATTTTCAACGCAGGAACCTGCCCGTGCCCGATTGCCGTCCTCCGCTTGCATTGTCGTCCCGTCCCCGCCACGCCTTGCCGTCGGGCGCCTGCGATGCGCATTGCCACGTATTCGGGCCGGCCGGCGTGTTTCCGTATGCCGAGGGCCGCTCGTACACGCCGCCCGACGCGCCTTACCAGGCCATGGCGGCGCTGCATGCGCGGCTGGGCGTGGAGCGCGCGGTGGTGGTGCAGGCTAATTGCCATGGCTCCGATCACACCGCCTTGCTGGACGCCCTGGCCCGGAGCGGCGGCCGCTATCGCGGCGTGGCGCTGCTGGGGGCGGACGCGACCGAGGCGGGCGTCAGGCAATTGCATGAGGGCGGCGTGCGCGCGGCCCGTTTCAACTTCGTGCCGCATCTGGGCGGCGCGCCCGATCCGGCGGTCTTTGACCGGGTGGTGGCCTTGATCGCGCCGCTGGGCTGGCATCTGTGCCTGCACCTGGACGGCACGATGCTGCCGGAACTGTTGCCGCGCCTGGCCGCGTTGCCGTTGCCGTTCGTGGTCGATCACATGGGGCGGCTGAGAGCGGCCGATGGTTTGGCGTCGCCGGCGATGCAGGCGCTGCTCGGCCTGGCGCAGGTGCCGCAGGCCTGGGTCAAAGTGTCGGGCATCGACCGCATCGCGTCGGGCAAACGTCCGTTCGCCGAGGGCCTGCCCTTCGTGCGCGCGCTGGCCGAGGCTTTGCCCGACCGTTGCCTGTGGGGCACGGACTGGCCGCATCCGAACGTGACGGGCGACATGCCGGACGACGGCGAGCTGGTCGACCTGTTTTTCGATGCTTGCCCCGATGTCGCCCTGCGCCAGCGCATCCTGGTGGACAACCCGGCGCGGCTGTACGGATTCGAGTAGGCGCGGCAAACGCGGCCGCCGTTAGGCGGCGGGCGAACGACAAGAAAATTCCCATCAATCAGGAGACATCATGTTCAAGAAAATACTGTCCGCCGGCCTGCTGAGCCTGGCCGCTTTGGGTTCCGCCCATGCCGACGGGCCGGTGCGCCTTATCATCGCCTTCCCGCCGGGCGGGCCGGTGGATCTGGTGGGCCGGGTGCTGGCCGAGCAGCTGGGCAAGGAACTCAAGCAGCAGGTCATCGTGGAGAACAAGGCCGGCGCCAACGGCAATATCGCCGCGGCCTACGTGGCCAAGGCGCCCGCCGACGGCTCGGTGCTGTTCCTGACCAGCGTGGGCGCGGTCGCCATCAGCCCGGCGCTGTACAAGGACCTGCCGTACGACCCCGTGCGCGACTTCGCGCCGGTCTCGAAGGTGGTGAACAACGCCACGGTGTTCGTGGTGAATCCGTCCAATCCGGCGGTCGACGCCGCCGACTTCGTCAAGAAGTCGCAAGCCGCCTCGCAATCGGTGGCTATCGGCTCGTCGGGCATCGGCAGCATCCCGCACCTGACCCTGGAAATGTTCGCCGATTCCAGCAAGGCGAACGTGATGCATGTGCCATACAAGGGCGCGGCCCCGGTCATCAACGACGTGATGGGCAACCAGGTGTCGGGCTTCTTTGGCGACGTGCCGGGCCTGATCGGCCATATCCAGGGCGGCAAGCTCAAACCCCTGGGCATCGCCGCGCCGACCCGCCATCCGCTGCTGCCCGAGGTCAAGACCCTGGCCGAGCAAGGCATTGCGGGCGTGGAGTCCAACAATTGGTACGGCATCGTGGCGCCGGCCGCCACGCCGCCGGCCACGATCGACAAGCTCAATCAGGCCGTGCGCGCCGCGCTGAACACGGAGAGCGTACGCGCCCGCCTGGAGAAATTCGGCGCCCAGGCCGCACCCGGCAGCCCGCAGGAACTGGCTGCCCTGATCGCGTCGGACCGCGAGAAATGGACCGCGCTGATTCAGCGCAAAAACATCCGTCCGGAGTGAAGATGAAGGCATGCAGAGTAGGGCTTGTGACGCCTGGCACCCGCCCGGAGCTGGCCGAGATCGAGGCGCGGATCTCGGCTGCGCGAGGGCGTATCTCTCCCCTGTACCAGGTGCTGCTGAACAGCCCGGCCGTGGTCCAGGGCTGGGAAGCCATGTTGACCGCGATCCGCCTGAACACCTCGGTGCCGCCGCGCCTGCGGGAGTTGGTCATCCTGCGCGTGGCGACCTTGAACAACGCGCCCTACGAGTTCGAGGCCCATGTGCCGCACGCGCTGGCTGCAGGCATGCCGCAGGCGCTGGTCGACGAATTGCGCGGCGGTCCGGCGCCCTCGGACCTGCGGGGCCTGGAGCCGGGCGAGTCCGAGGTGCTGGCGCTGACGGACGCCATGACGCGCGACATCGAGGTGCCGGACGAGGTGTTCGCACCGCTGCGCGCACGCTACGATGACACGCAACTGGTCGAGCTGGCCGCGACCGTGGGCGCGTACAACATGGTGTCGCGCTTCCTGGTGGCCTTGCGCGTCGGACATTGAAAAGGAGACTGGAGTGCAGGAAACCGTATTGCTGGTGTCGCTGGGTGAGCGCTTCGACGAGCCGCGCGCGCGTGAACTTGACCGCACCTTGACCCAAGGATTGGAAGGCTTGCGCGCCGCCGCGTACGCGGCCGAGGAAGAGGACGAAACCTACGTCTATCTGCGCGGACCGGCTGCCGTCTTGCCGGAAGCGCAGGCCCGCCTGGCCGAGAGCTTCCCGGGCGCCCGCAGCCGCGTGCTGCACCTGACGCTGGACCTGGCCGGCGCCTCGGCAGGGCAGGACGCATCCTGGCACTACATCGTCGAAACCGATGTGCTGCCCGAGGCGGAAGCGGATCTGAACGCCTGGTACGACCAGGAGCACCTGCCGGGCCTGGCGTCCGTGCCCGGCACCGTGCGCGCCATGCGCTATGAGTGCCGCGACGAGTCGCCGCGCTACCTGGCCTGCTACGACCTGCACACGCGCGAGACCTTCGGCAGTCCGCCCTGGCTGGCCGTGCGCGCCAGTGACTGGAGCAGCCGGGTCCGGCCGTCGTTCCGCAATACCCGCCGGACCATGTTTAAACGCATTCTGTAGGACGGGTACAGCGCCGCTAGGCAGACGCTAGAACTCGACTGCCATGCGCGCGTAACCAGACTGTCGAACCGGTGGAAATCTTGTTTGGTAAATCTAATTTTTTTTAATAAAGAACAATAATTTATAAGTTGATGGATAAAGGCGAGCGCCGGAACATTCCACGTTTCGTGCCGCCGGGGATTCTCCGGCAGTTCGTGCAAATGCCAGTCCCGCAACGAAGCCAAGTCTGAATGCAGCGAAGCCCGTGGGCATTTTGCTGCTCGGCCGTCTAGATCTGGTTGTCGTTCGTCGCCGGCATTCCAGGGAGAAGGCCATGTTGTTCAAGAAGTTTGTCATGCTCGCGAGCTGTGCTCTGGCACTGACGCTGAGCGCTACCAGCGTCAGTGCAGCCGATCAGACTTATGTCGTCGGTGCAGGCGGTACCTACCGTCCTTTTGAATTCGAAACGCCGAGCAAGGAACTGGTCGGCTTCGACATCGACATCATCAAGGCCATTGCCGACGCATCCGGCTTCAAGATCAAGCTGGTCAGCACGCCATGGGAAGGCATCTTCGCCACCCTGGGCCAGGGCGACCGCGACATCATCATCTCCGGCATTACCATCACTGAAAAGCGCGCCAAGATGGTCGACTTTTCGCTGCCTTATTTCCCGGCCGAACAAGTCATCATCACTGGCGCCGACAATAAGGTTGCCGCGCTGGCGGACCTGAAGGCCCTGCAAGTCGGTGTGGTCAACTCAACCGCAGGCGACATCGTCATCTCGGACGAAATCGGCAAGTCCAGTACGGCCATTCACCGTTTCGACAATACGCCGCTGATGCTGGAAGAGCTGTATCGAGGCGGTATCGATGCCGCGATCGGCGACGTCGGTGTGATCAAGTTCTACATCAAGAGCCATCCTGAGAAGCAATTCAAAGTGGTCAACGATGCCAAGTTCACGCGCCAGTACTTCGGTATCGCCGTCAAGAAGGGCAACAGCGAACTACAGGGCAAGATCAATGCCGGTTTGAAGAAGATCGTTGCCGATGGCACCTACGCCAAGATCTACAAGGAATGGTTCGACGTCAACGTGCCAGCGCTGCCGCTGTAAGCCACGTAAGGGCCTTTCCATGCCCACGTTCTCGCTGCGGACCGTGGGCGATTTTTTATCCGGATTCCATTCATGAATTCTCTCTTTCAATGGGAAATCATCGGCGAGTATCAGCCCTTGTTTGTCGAGGGCATGTGGATGACCATCAAGGTCGCGCTCATCTGTGTGATCACGGGAACGTGCTGGGGCCTGGCTTTGGGCGTCGGCCGTCTGGCGCAAGCGCGCCACGGTTTCTGGAGATACTTCCTGCGCTATATGGTGCAGTGGCCGGTGCGCATCTACGTCAGTTTCGTGCGTGGCACGCCGCTGTTCGTGCAGATTCTGCTGATTCACTTCGCGCTGATGCCGCTGCTGATCAATCCCAGCGACGGTTTGATTCTGAGCGGCGATATCGCGCGTGAAGTTCGCTCGCAATACGGCGCGTTCACATCGGCGGTGCTGGCGATCACGCTCAATTCAGGTGCCTACGTATCGGAGATTTTTCGCGCCGGCCTTCAGTCGATTGATCGCGGCCAAAGCGAAGCCTCGCGCTCACTCGGCATGAGCTACATGAAGACGCTGCGCAAGGTGGTGCTGCCGCAGGCTTTCCGCCGCATGTTGCCGCCTTTGGGCAACAACGCTATTGCCATTGTCAAAGATTCCTCGTTGGCGTCGGCTATCGGTTTGGCGGAACTGGCATATGCCGCACGCACGGTGTCCGGCGCCTATGCCCGCTATTGGGAGCCGTATCTGACGATTTCGCTGATCTACTGGGGTATTACGCTGCTGTTGTCGGCGCTCGTCCGGCATCTTGAAACCCGTTATGGCAAAGGGGATGCACGGTGATACACGTCAGAAATCTGCACAAGCAGTTTGGTCAGGCGCGCATCCTGAGCGGTGTCGACTGCGATATCAAAGCGCGTGAAGTGGTCTGTATGATCGGTCCATCCGGCTCCGGCAAGAGCACGTTTCTGCGGTGCCTCAACGGCCTGGAAGAAGCGAGCGATGGCGAAATTATCGTAGACGGCGTCAAGGTCCACGATCCCAAGGTCGATCTGAACAGGCTGCGTTCCAGCATGGGCATGGTGTTTCAGCGCTTCAATCTATTCCCGCACATGTCGGTGCTGGAAAACCTGATCATGGCGCCGATGGAAGTCAAGAGGCTGCCCCGCCGAGAAGCCCTGCGGGTGGCCGAAAGGCTGCTCCAGAAAGTCGGCCTGCAGGAAAAGATCGACGCTTTTCCAAATCAGTTGTCGGGTGGCCAGCAGCAACGTGTGGCCATTGCGCGCGCGCTGGCGATGGAGCCGAAAGTCATGCTGTTTGATGAGCCGACCTCGGCGCTAGATCCCGAACTGGTCGGTGAGGTGTTGACGGTGATGAAGGCCTTGGCGCAAGAAGGCATGACCATGGTGGTGGTGACGCATGAAATGGGTTTTGCGCAGGAAGTGTCGGATCGAGTGTTGTTCATCGATCAGGGCGTGATCATGGAAGAGGGGCCGCCGCGGCAAGTGCTGGGTGAACCGCGCCATGAACGTACGCGGGACTTCTTGCGCAAGGTTCTGTAGTTGCCCTAGCACCAATTGCTGCCGCTGTCCCGACGGAGGGCGGGGGCGCTCATCTTCCGATCTACAGGCCTGCCTCCAACACAAGAAAGGCCTGTACATCGACAGATGCGCAGGCCTCTTATGCATGCGTAGGCTTTACTTGATCTGCCCCAGCAGCAGGAATTCCATCAGCGCCTTCTGCACGTGCAGGCGGTTCTCGGCTTCGTCCCAGACCACGCTTTGCGGTCCGTCGATGACTTCGCCCGTGACTTCCTCGCCGCGGTGGGCGGGCAGGCAGTGCATGAACACGGCTTGGGAATCGGCGGCGGCCATCATTTCGGCGTCCACGCACCAGTCGGCGAAGGCGGCGCGGCGCTCTTCGTTTTCGGCTTCATAGCCCATGCTGGTCCAGACGTCGGTGGTGACCAGGTGCGCGCCCTTGCAGGCTTCCATGGGGTCCTTGAACTGGCGCAGCACCGTGGCCGGCGGCGTGCCGATGCGTGAGGCTTCGAGCTCGTAGCCGGCCGGGGTCGACACGTGCAGCGTGAAGCCCAGCATTTCGGCGGCATGCAGCCAGGTGTAGGCCATGTTGTTGGCGTCGCCGACCCAGGCCACCGTCTTGCCGGCGATGGGGCCGCGGTGCTCGATGTAGGTGAAGATGTCCGCCAGGATCTGGCAGGGGTGGAACTCGTTGGTCAGGCCGTTGATCACGGGCACGCGCGAGTGCGAGGCGAAGCGCTCGATGCGGGTCTGCTCGAACGTGCGGATCATGACGATGTCGACCATGCGCGAGATGACGCGCGCGGTGTCTTCGATGGGCTCGGAGCGGCCCAGCTGCGAATCGTTGGAGGTCAGGTTGATGACCGAACCGCCCATCTGGTACATGCCGGCCTCGAACGACACGCGGGTGCGCGTGCTGGCCTTTTCGAACACCATCGCCAGCGTGCGGTCATGCAGCGGCATGTGGGGTTCGTAGCGTTTGAACTTGTCCTTGATCAGGCGCGCGCGGTCCAGCACGTAGGCGATCTCGGCGGACGAGAAGTCCTTGAACTGCAGGAAGTGCCGCAGCGGGCCGTTTTGAGTCGTGGGAGGAGTCATGGTGATGTCGCAGGTCATGGGGCCCGGCCAGGCTCATGGCCCGGGCGGGACGTTGATTTTATGGTGTTTCGGCCAGGAATTCCTGGATGAGCGGAACCAGGATCGCGACGATGCGGTCGGCTTCGTCGCGGTTGAGGATCAGCGGCGGCAACATGCGGATGACACGGTCGCGCGTGACGTTGATGAGCAGGCCGGCCTCCATGGCGCGCATGGCAAGCACGCCGCAGGGACGGGCAAGCTCGATGCCCAGCATCAGGCCGCGGCCGCGGATTTCGGTGACGCCCGGGGTGCCGGCCAATGCGTCGGCCTGGGCGGCTTTCAGGTGGTCGCCGACGTTGTGGGCGTTGTCCAGCAGCTTTTCGGATTCCAGCGCGTCCAGCACGGCCAGCCCGGCCGCACAGACCAGGGGGCCGCCGCCGAAAGTGGTGCCGTGGCTGC
>NZ_DATCUY010000093.1:0-16352 GCF_036567245.1 Achromobacter sp.
GGCGTCGGCGCCGACACAGGCGCGGGAACCGGAGCGGGCGCCGCATTGGCCTGCGAAAACTGCTTCCATACTTCGATCGCGCGCAGGCGCTGCTTGGCCACGACCTGGATGCGTTCGCGCAAATGCTCGTCGCGCGCCAGCAAGGCGTGGAAATCGCGCGAGGACAGCATCAGCAGCTTGCTGTAGCCCAGCGAGGTCACCTCCGGCATCAGCTGCTGTTCGCCCAACAGGCCGAGTTCGCCAAAGAACTCGCCGCTGCCCAGCTCGATCATGGTGTTGTCGGGCAGATGCACGGCCACGGCGCCCGAGGCCACGAAACACATCTCTTCGCCATGGCGGCCCTTGGTCAGCACGCGTTGGTCCGGCAGCGCCAGGCGCGGCTTGAGCAGCTTGCTGATGGCGCGCAAAGAATCCGCGGACAGGCCTTCGAACAGCGGCACGCGCTTGATCAGCTCGGCCGCGCTCATTTCGATGTCCAGCGGCGGGTGCTTGTCGATATGGGCCCAGCGGCTCTTCAACTGCGCCATCAGGTCCGCGTACACCTCGCCGCTGATCAGAAACTGCTCCAGCATGTCGCGGTAGCGGATGCGCTCCATTTCACGGGCTACGCGGCCCAGGTAACTTTCCTGCAGCCACTGCGCGTAGGATGGGTATTGCAGGTTCAGGGCCTGCATGGCGTTTTCGATCAGGTCCAGGCGGCGCTGGTGCAAGACCACGATGCGCTGCGTGGCTTCCTCGCCCAGCAGCGGCGTGATTTGTTCGCGCGCGAACGCGATCAGGCGCTGCGCCACCGACCGCTTGCTCATCAGATTGGCGAAACGCTGGCCCAATTCGCGCGCCAGCCAGCCTTGGAAGCCGAACACGTAGTGCAGACGCAGGGCCAGGCGGAAGCCGGTGGAATAGCGCACGTCGGCAACGATGGCGCGCTCGAAGCCGGGGATGCCGCCCAGCCGGATCGCGTCCTCCAGCCGTTCCGCCCGCGCCAGCAGGGTTTCGGCCATGCGCCAGTCCACGATCTGCGCCTTCAGGATGTCGAAGAACATTTCCTCTTCGCGCTGGGCCACGATGGCCAGGCCTACCGACACGCGCTGCTCGTCCGTCATCTGGCTGACCTGGCCGTCATGCACGCTGGTCAGGCTGGCGTCGAACACCGCGCGGATGCGGTCGCGGACCTCGGTGCCGATATGCTCGGTTTTGGCGACCTCTTCGGTCTTGCCCTGCAGGTCTTCCAAAGCCACCGCCAGCGCCTGGTTGCGGATGGTGCGCTCCACCGGCGACAACTGGTTCAGGCCCAGCATGCGGATCAGCGGCCTCAGGCTGATGCCGTTGATGAACAAGGTCAGCAGCACATAGCTGGTGGTGGCCACCGCGATGAATTGCCGCGCCTCTTCGGCCACCCCGGTCTGCTCGGTCACGGCCAACGCCAGCGCCAGCGACACGGCGCCGCGCAGGCCGCCCCACAGCATCACCACCTTGTAGGGATTGCTGACCTTGGTCCCCAGCCGGGTCAGTCCAAGCAGGGGCAACAGGCCGAAGACGACGATGGCACGCGCCACCAGCGTCGCCACGAACACCACCGCCACCAGCGCCAGTTCCTGCCAGTCGGCGGCTGCCATCAGCTTGGGGATCAGCATGGCCGCGAACAGGAAAATCAGCGAGTTGGCCCAGAACCCGAACTGCTCCCAGGCGCTGGACAGATACTCGAAGGTAGTAGGCGACATGCGCGTGCGGCCGGTGGACCCGACCACCAGGCCGGCGATCACCGTGGCGACCACGCCCGACACGTTCAGGTAGTGCTCGGAAATGAAGAAGGACAGGTAGGCCAGCGTCAGCGTCAGCGTGATTTCCGCGGTCGGAAAGCCGCGCAGCCAGGCGAACAGGAAGCAGGCCAGCCGGCCCATGGCGAAGCCGGCCAGGCCGCCGCCGATGAAGTGCACGATGAAGTCGTTGAAGATGCCGCTGGCGGTGAGTTCGCCATGGCCGCCCAGCACGGCCAGCAGCACCGAATACAGGGCGATCGAGGCCGCGTCGTTGAACAGGCTTTCGCCTTCGACCAGGGTGGTCAGGCGCTTGGGCGCGCCCACTTCGCGGAAGATGCCCACCACGGCCACGGGGTCGGTGGTGGCGACGATGGCGCCCAGCAGCAGGCAGACCACCAGGCCGTAGGGCGAAATGGCGTCCAGGGTCAGCCCGACCACCACGGTGCAGACCACCACGGCCACGATGGCCATCATGAGGATGGGGCCGATGTCGTCCATCAGGCGCCGCACGTTCATGGACAGCGCGGTCTCGAACAAGAGCACCGGCAGGAACACCATCAGGAAGGTTTCGGACGAAATCTCGAAGCGTTCCAGCGAGTCCAGGAAGTCGCCGATCCAGCTGGGCGCCCAGCCGTGCACGTGCACGATGATGCCTAGCAGACAGCCGACAATGGCCAGCAGCACCGAGTAGGGCAGCTTGAGACGGCCCGCCAAAGGCGGCATGAAACAGACCAGCGTCAGCAAACCTGCCAGGCCGAATACGAGAAAACCTACATCCATGTT
Source organism: Achromobacter sp. (assembly GCF_036567245.1). GTDB lineage: Bacteria > Pseudomonadota > Gammaproteobacteria > Burkholderiales > Burkholderiaceae_B > Achromobacter. The sequence goes on from NZ_DATCUY010000093.1 coordinate 2,544, forward strand.
CTGTTAGCGGAGCTTGTGTGAAGTTCCACAAGAATAGCGGCTTTTTCCCTCGCGATCGGGCCGGAGACCGTCAGGAATCGTGGAGAATGCACGTTTCGTTACCCCAATGCGGACAAGCGATACGCGTGGCGCCGTGTTTTTTGGGTAATGTGGAATCGCACAAACTTTGCAGGAGCGGCACTTGGCCCGGATCCATTCCCTGACCCGGCGCGACGACGCGCCCGCCATGCTGGTCCAGCTGACCGACAGCCATCTGTTCGGCGAGCCCGAAACCTCGATGCTGGGCGTCAACACGGACGCCAGCCTGCGCGCGGTGCTGCGCCAGATCGAGGCGGACGGCAAGCATCCCGATCTGCTGTTGGCCACCGGCGACATGTCCCAGGACGGCGAGGCCGCAGCCTATCGCCGGCTGGCGCGCGTCCTGTCCGAGGCGCCCGCCCTTGCGCAGGCCAGCATCCGCTGCCTGCCGGGCAACCATGATCTGCCGGCCGTGATGCGCCAGGAACTGCCGCAATGGTCGGTTCCGGTGACCGACGTGGGCGCTTGGCGCGTGGTCGCGCTGGACACCACCGTGCCCGGCTCCAACGCCGGCCATCTGCCCGCGAGCCAGCTCGACCTGCTGGAAGCCGCGCTGGCCGAGGCGCCGGGCCGCCACACGCTGCTCGCCATGCATCACAACCCCATGCAGATCGACAGCCACTGGCATGATTCGATGATGATCGACAACCCGCAAGCGCTCTTCAAGCTGCTGACGCGCTGGCCGCAAGTCCGCGTGCTGCTGTGGGGCCATGTGCACCACGAGTTCGACCGCCGCCGCCACAACCTGCGCATGCTGGCCACGCCGTCGACCTGCTTCCAGTTCAGCATCCGCGACGGCAAGCACGTGGTGGACAACATGGCGCCCGGCTACCGCTGGATCAAGCTGTACCAGGACGGTTCAATGGCGACGGGCGTGCGGCGCGTGCAGGATGCGCTGTGGCATGGAGCCAAGACGGCTGCTGACAACGCCCAGGCGGCCTAGGCAGGCCGCGCGCTTGTCGCCCCGGCGGCAAACGGCGTTCGCCGAGCCCGCCATCCGCAAGCCCAAACCAGACGCGCATAAAAAACGGGGCACCAGCTATGCATGGTGCCCCGCAAGCATCCGTCTCATAGGGGAGGGGAAAGAGGAGAAGCCGAGACGGATGACAAGACTGCTAACCGAAGTTCGCGGTCTACATGAAGTTAGGCGGGGCGATCCCTATTAAGTTTCTTGCGCCGCGCAAAATTTCCGCTCGAATTTGTATCAATTTATTCACGCGCGGCCGCAGTCCACCGGAAAAGCAAAAGGGCCGCTGATGGGCGGCCCTTTGCATGATCAAGGCAGGCTCAAGATGCGAGGTTGCCGCGCATCTTCTTCAGCGCGGCCGCTTCGATCTGGCGGATGCGCTCGGCCGACACGCCGAACTCCTGTGCCAGCTCGTGCAACGTGGCGCCGCCGTCGTCCTGCAGCCAGCGAGCCTCGACGATACGGCGCGAACGCGGATCCAGCGCTTGCAACGCATCGGTCAGGCCGGCGCTTTGCAGTTGGTCGCGCGCGGCGCGTTCCAGTACCCGGGTGGGTTCCTGGCGGCCTTCGTCGGACAGGTAGGCGATGGGCGCGTAGCTGTCATCGTCGTCGTCCTGGTTCTCCAGCGACATGTCGCGGCCGGACAGGCGCACTTCCATTTCACTGACGTCTTCGCGGCGCACGTTCAGTTCGCGCGCGATGTGGTCAACCTGGTCCGGATCCAGCGTCTGGCCGTCGGGACGCATGCTGCGCAGATTGAAGAACAGCTTGCGCTGGGCCTTGGTGGTCGCAACCTTCACCAGGCGCCAGTTGCGGATGATGTATTCGTGGATTTCAGCCTTGATCCAGTGCACGGCGAACGACACCAGGCGCACGCCGCGCTCGGGGTCGAAGCGCTTGACGGCCTTCATCAGGCCAACGTTGCCTTCCTGGATGAGATCGGCATGCGGCAGGCCGTAGCCCAGGTACTGGCGAGCCACCGACACCACCAGACGCAGGTGCGACAGAATCAGTTCGCGCGCGGCGCCCAGGTCTTCCTGGTCGCGCAGGCGGCGGCCAAGCTCGGTTTCACGTTCCGCGGACAGCACCGGCAGGCGGTTGACCGAGGAGATATAGGCGTCGATCGTGCCAAGTGCGCCCGGATTGGCAATGGCCAACGCCAGGGCGTTGCCGGAAGCGGCCAACGAGGTACTGGGTTGTTTCATAGCGGGGATCTCCGGATGGCGAAGGGATAACGACATGGATTCGATGTTAGCACTCTAGTATTGGGAGTGCTAATTCGACTATTGCGGCGCGTCAAAGTTTCGTTCGACGATATGCGTCCCCGTTTATTTTTTAGCAGAATGGGAAGGCCGTCTCTCCGCCGGGCTGCCCAAGGGCAAGCGCGTCTGGGGCAGCCAGCCCGCGCGGCAAGGGCAGCGTCGGGGCACCACTACCATCCCAGGCGCTTGAGCCCCTCGGCCGTGGCCTCGCCATCGGGACGGACGAACAGCGCTCCGCGAGGATCCATCAGCACCTGATAACGCGCACCGTCGAACATCGGCATATACGCGCCGCTGCCGAATTGGACATCGACAAACGGGAACCAGTTCGGGAAATTCTTTTTCAGCGATGCCAGGTCGGGCGCCGGCCAGTCATCCAGCGCATGGACCGAACGCGTGGCCGAGGCCTCTCGCGCCGCGTCGCTGTAGCGGCCGGACAGGCGCTCCAGCCGGTACAGCGGCGGCACGCCAGCCATCAGCGCCGGCAAGCGCCAGCGCACCACCCGCGCGTCGATTTGCCACTGGTCTCCGTAAAGGACGTACAGCTTCGTCCCGGTGCCGGGCGCGCTGGCGTTGACCTGGAACTGACCGTCGGCCACTTGGCGCACTTCAATGTGCGCCACCGGTTCGTCGCCCGTCAGTCGGAAGAATTGCACCAGCGACAGCGCCAGCAGGCCGGACACGCATCCCAGCAGCACCAGCATCAGGCCAAACAGGCGGCGCACCGGCCGGAACTGGAACATCTTGCGGCCGCGCTCATCGCGCGGGCCGCCGCGGCCCAGCAGCATGACGATGCCAGGCAGCAGGACGACGACGGCGCCCAGCAGTATCCAGACGAAGGGAGCGATTCCGTTGATCAAGTCAGACGTTCCTATTGAGCACAGACCGCAGGCGGCGCCCCCAGGGCGCGCTGCGAGCCTGCCGCGGCAGGCTCGCCAGTATAGAAGCGCCCCCTCAGGGCGCCGGTTTTCCAAGCCGCTCGACGTGAAACCGGATGTGATCCTCGATGAAGGTCGAGATGAAGTAGTAGCCGTGGTCGTAGCCCGGGTGGCGCCGCAGGTCCAGCGGCTGTCCGACGGCGGCGCAGGCCGCCTCGAATACCTCGGGATACAACTGCTCGGCGAGGAACTGATCCGACTCGCCCTGATCGATCAGGATGCCGGCGGGGAACGGGTTGGCGGCGCCGCGCATCAACGCGGATGCGTCGTAGGCGGCCCAGTCCTCGACCTTGTCGCCCAGGTAGGCGCCGAACGCCTTCTTGCCCCAGGGGCACTGGCTGGGCGCGGCGATAGGCGCGAACGCCGACACCGAGCGGAACTTGCCAGGGTTGCGCAGCGCCAGCACCAGCGCGCCATGACCGCCCATGGAATGGCCAAAGATGCCGGTGCGCGATGCATCGCCGGGCAGCGCCTCGCCCGTGACGATGCCGTGCAGCTCCTGCGTCACATAGCCGTACATGCGGTAGTGGCCGCGCCAGGCGGGCGTGGTGGCGTCCAGGTAGAAGCCCGCGCCGGTGCCCAGATCCCAGCTTTCGTCCTCGCCGGCCACGTTGGCGCCGCGCGGGCTGGTATCCGGGGCGACCAGCATGACGCCGAGTTCCGCAGCCAGGCGCTGGGCACCCGCCTTGATCATGAACGTCTCTTCCGTGCAGGTCAGGCCCGCCAGATAGAACAACACCGGGACCGGGCCTTGCTCGGCCTGCGGCGGAATGTAGACGGAGAAGCGCATGGGCAGGCCGATCTCCGCTGACTCATGGCGGTAGTAGCGCTGCCAGCCGCCGAAGCAGCGATGCTGCGAGATGAGTTCCAGGGCGACTGCCATTGCTTTTCTCCGGTCGTGGTGATTGGAAAAAACGCCCGCGGATTAGGGGATACCCACGGTGCGACGTTCCGTCGCCGAATGTTAACCTGGGCTTTATGGGGTACGAACGACAGAAAAAAAAGCGATTTCCTGCCCCGACATGATCACGGGACTTGACCAGCGCCCACCGTGGCACTATTTATATACCGTGAGCGAAGACAACCCGTTCTTCCAGATACGCAAGTCCTGACACTATGGCCCGTCTGCCCCGTCTGTACGCCCCTGGGCTGCCCCAACTGGTGCAGGCCAACTTTATCCAGCCGCTGGCGGCACCGTCGCAACCCGCGCCGGCCGACATCTTGAACCAATTGGCCACGTGGCTGGGCGAATCCGCCCAACGCCACCGCGTCTCGGTTCACGGCTGGCTGCTGGCCAACGACCGTATCCTGCTGCTGGCGACGCCCGCGGACGAGGAAGGCCTGCCGCGCCTGATGCAGACGCTGGGCCGCAACCTGGCGGCCCGCTTGCGCGGCGGCCGGGTCTTCGCCGGCCGCTACCGCTCGGCCTTGCTGGAGCCGGGCGCCTGGGTGCTGCCGTCCCTGGTCTGGCTGGAAACCTACCCGGTGCGCAGCGGCGCCTCGCAGGATCCCGATTCCTGGCCCTGGTCCTCCGCCGCCAGCCATACCGGCAACACCACCGCGGCGCCCGCGCAGTGGCAATCGGATCACGCGGATTACTGGGCCTGTGGCAACACCCCGTTCGACCGCCAGGCCAACTACCGCAAGCGCTTGCAGGATGGCCTGTCGCGCGAGGAGACCCAGCGCATCGACCAGGCCGTCTCCGGACAATGGGCGCTGGGCGGTCCCGCTTTCATCGCCAGCCTGGCCCATACGGCCAGCCGCCGGGTCGCACCGGGTCAGCGCGGACGTCCGCGCAAGAAGCCGGCCGCGCCGGCGTCCGCCGATGCGGAGCCGGGCTCTACGCCCCCCACCACGACACCCACGTCGACCTCCTCCTGATTACGGACCCGCCTGAATGGCGGGTTCTTCACTTTGCGCTGCCGCCATGGCCGGCAGACGCGCCCGGCGCTTTGTTTCGCTTGCCGCGCACGGTTGCGGCTGGCTGGCCAACGGGCGCGCCGGTGGATGGCCGCATTTGCATTTCCGCAACGCCAGACCGCATCCCGGATGCGTCAAAAACGGCAATGTAAATAGGGACATATAAAGCCAAAAGTGACGATTTCCCGGCTGCGCGCGCACCCTGCTGGTGCATACCCCTCTGGCAAGGCCCGTATGGCGCGATTCTTGATGCGTCACCGAATTAATTCCCAATTACATGGCGTCATTATAAATAGGGACGCTCCCTAATTATTCCTATTGCACCCTACTCATCTCGGGGGTATTGTCCGTCTCCTGCACTGCAACATTACGACGCAGGCCCACTGCGGAGCGCGCCATGCCCCAAATTACCCCGATCGACTCCTGTCCCCCGCCCAAGGCGACCCCCATCGATGCCAGCCGCATCGGGCTGCCTGCCGCCCAGGGCCTGTACAACCCCAAGAACGAACATGACGCCTGCGGCGTCGGTTTCGTGGCCCACATCAAGGGCAAGAAAAGCCACGCCATCATCCAGCAGGGCCTGAAGATCCTGGAAAACCTGGACCACCGCGGCGCGGTCGGCGCGGACAAGCTGATGGGCGACGGCGCCGGCATCCTGATCCAGATCCCCGACACGCTCTACCGCGACGAGCTCGGCCATCAAGGCATCACCCTGCCGCCTCCTGGCGAGTACGGCGTGGCCATGGTGTTCCTGCCCAAGGAAACCGCTTCGCGCCTGGCCTGCGAACAGGAGCTGGAACGCTCCGTACGCGCCGAGGGCCAGGTCGTCCTGGGCTGGCGCGACGTGCCCGTGGACGTCGACATGCCCATGTCGCCCACCGTGCGCGCCTGCGAACCCGTGATCCGCCAACTGTTTATCGGCCGCGGCGCCGACGTGATGGTGCCGGACGCGCTGGAGCGCAAGCTGTACGTGATCCGCAAGACCGCCAGCCACGCCATCCAGAACATGCATCTGGCGCACGGCAAGGAATACTTCGTGCCTTCGGCCTCGGTGCGCACCGTGGTCTACAAGGGCCTGCTGCTGGCCGACCAGGTCGGCCGCTACTACCGCGATCTGGCCGATACCCGCACGGTGTCGGCGCTGGCGCTGGTGCACCAGCGCTTCTCGACCAACACCTTCCCGGCCTGGCCGCTGGCCCACCCGTACCGCATGATCGCCCACAACGGCGAAATCAACACGGTCAAGGGCAACTTCAACTGGCTGCGCGCCCGCGAAGGCATGATGCAGTCGGCCGTGCTGGGCGACGACCTGAAGAAGCTGTACCCCATCGTCTACGAAGGCCAGTCCGACACCGCCACGTTCGACAACTGCCTGGAACTGCTGGTGAACTCGGGCTACTCGCTGGCCCACGCCATGATGATGATGATCCCGGAAGCCTGGGAGCAGCACACGCAGATGGACGAAAGCCGCCGCGCTTTCTACGAATACCACGCCGCCATGATGGAGCCGTGGGACGGCCCCGCCGCGGTCGCGTTCACCGACGGCCGTCAGATCGGCGCCACGCTGGACCGCAACGGTCTGCGCCCGGCCCGCTACTTGGTCACCGATGACGACATGGTCATCCTGGCTTCCGAAGCCGGCACGCTGTCCATCCCCGAAAACCGCATCGTCAAGAAGTGGCGCCTGCAGCCGGGCAAGATGTTCCTGATCGACCTGGAACAGGGCCGCATCATCGACGACGCCGAGATCAAGCTGCAGCTGGCCAACAACCGGCCCTACCGCCAGTGGATCGAACGCCTGCAGATCAAGCTGGAATCGCTGCCGGCCCCGCGCCAGGCCGCCGTCGCCACGCAGTCGTCGGTGTCGCTGCTGGACCGCCAGCAGGCCTTCGGCTGGACCCAGGAAGACTACAAGTTCATCCTGGAACCCATGGCCTCGACAGGCGAGGAAGTCATCGGCTCGATGGGCAACGACGCCCCGCTGGCCGTGCTGTCCGATCGCGCCAAGCCGTTCTACAACTACTTCCGCCAACTGTTCGCGCAGGTCACCAACCCGCCGATCGACCCCATCCGCGAACAGCTGGTGATGTCGCTGGTGTCCTTCATCGGCCCCAAGCCGAACCTGCTGGACATCAACAACGTCAATCCGCCGCTGCGCCTGGAAGTGTCCCAGCCGGTGCTGGACTTCGCCGCCATGGCGCAGATCCGCGACATCGAGCAGGTCACGGGCAAGAAGTTCCGCAGCTTTGAGCTGGACATCACCTATCCCGCCGCCTGGGGCCCCGAGGGCATCGAAGCCCGCGTGGCCGCGCTGTGCGCGCGCGCCGTCGACGCGGTGCGTAGCGGCTACAACATCCTGATCGTGTCCGACCGCCTGGTCGACAGCGAGCGCGTGGCCATCCCCGCGCTGCTGGCGACCTCCGCGGTCCACCAGCACCTGATCCGCGCCGGCCTGCGCACCAATACCGGCCTGGTGGTGGAAACCGGCTCGGCGCGCGAAGTGCACCACTTCGCGCTCCTGGGCGGCTATGGCGCCGAAGCCATCCACCCCTACCTGGCGCTGGAATCGCTGGGCAAGCTGAACGACCCCGAAAAGGCGGTCAAGAACTTCATCAAGGCCATCGGCAAGGGCCTGAACAAGGTCATGTCCAAGATGGGCATTTCCACGTACATGTCCTACACCGGCGCGCAGATCTTCGAAGCCGTGGGCCTGCAGACCGCCCTGGTGAACAAGTACTTCACCGGCACCGCCTCCAACATCGAAGGCATCGGCATCTTCCAGGTGGCCGAGGAAGCGCTGCGCCAGCACCGCGCCGCCTTCAGCACCGATCCGGTGCTGGCCAACGATCTGGACGCGGGCGGCGAATACGCCTACCGCGTGCGCGGCGAAGAGCACATGTGGACGCCGGATTCCATCGCCAAGCTGCAGCATGCTTCGCGCGCCAACAACTACCGCACGTATAAGGAATACGCGCAGATCATCAATGACCAGAGCCGCCGTCACATGACCCTGCGCGGCCTGTTCGAGTTCCGCTTCGATCCGTCGCGCGCGATTCCGCTGGACGACGTCGAATCCGCCAAGGACATCGTCAAGCGTTTCGCCACCGGCGCCATGTCGCTGGGCTCGATCTCCACCGAGGCGCACTCGGTGCTGGCCGTGGCCATGAACCGCATCGGCGGCAAGTCCAACACCGGCGAAGGCGGCGAGGACGAACTGCGCTACCGCGCCGAAATGCGCGAAGGCAAGAGCACCATCAAGGACGGCGACACGCTGGCCTCGGTGCTGGGCACGGACCGCATCGAAGCCGACGTCGAACTGAAGAAGGGCGACTCGCTGCGCTCGAAGATCAAGCAGGTGGCCTCGGGCCGTTTCGGCGTGAGCGCCGAGTACCTGTCGTCGGCCGACCAGATCCAGATCAAGATGGCGCAAGGCGCCAAGCCCGGCGAAGGCGGCCAGTTGCCCGGCCACAAGGTGTCCGAGTACATCGCCAAGCTGCGCTACTCGGTGCCGGGCGTGGGCCTGATCTCGCCCCCGCCGCACCACGACATCTACTCGATCGAAGACCTGGCCCAACTGATCCACGACCTGAAGAACGTCAATTCCAAGGCTTCGGTGTCGGTCAAGCTGGTGTCCGAAGTGGGCGTGGGCACGGTGGCCGCCGGCGTGGCCAAGGCCAAGGCCGACCACGTCGTGATCGCCGGCCATGACGGCGGCACGGGCGCGTCCCCGGTGTCCTCCATCAAGCACGTGGGCACGCCCTGGGAACTGGGCTTGGCCGAAACGCAGCAGACGCTGGTGCTGAACCGCCTGCGCAGCCGTATCCGCGTGCAGGCCGACGGCCAGATGAAGACCGGCCGCGACGTCGTCATCGGCGCGCTGCTGGGTGCCGACGAGTTCGGCTTCGCGACCGCGCCGCTGGTCGTGGAAGGCTGCATCATGATGCGCAAGTGTCACCTGAACACCTGCCCGGTGGGCGTGGCCACGCAAGACCCGGTCCTGCGCAAGAAATTCCAGGGCAAGCCCGAGCACGTCGTGAACTTCTTCTTCTTCATCGCCGAGGAAGTCCGCGAAATCATGGCCCAGCTGGGCATCCGCAAGTTCGACGACCTGATCGGCCGCGCCGACCTGCTGGACATGCGCTCGGGCGTGGAGCACTGGAAGGCCCAGGGCCTGGACTTCGCCCGCGTGTTCCATCAAACCCAGTCCGACGCCGACGTGCGCCAGACCGAAGAGCAGGACCACGGCCTGGCTGGCGCGCTGGACCACCAGTTGATCGAGCGCAGCAAGCCCGCGCTGGAACGCGGCGAGAAGGTTTCCTTCATCGTCCCGGTGCGCAACCGCAACCGCACCATCGGCGCCATGCTGTCGGGCGCGGTGGCTTCGCGCTACGGCCATGAAGGCTTGCCGGACGACACCATCCACATCCAGTGCAACGGCACCGCCGGCCAGAGCTTCGGCGCGTTCCTGGCCCACGGCATCACGATGGACCTGGTGGGCGAAGGCAACGACTACGTCGGCAAGGGCCTGTCCGGCGGTCGCATCATCGTGCGCTCGCCCAACGACTTCCGCGGCTTCGGCCCCGACCACATCATCGCCGGCAACACCGTGCTGTACGGCGCATTGGCGGGCGAGGCGTTCTTCAACGGCGTGGCCGGCGAACGCTTCGCGGTGCGCAACTCGGGCGCGGCCACCGTCGTGGAAGGCACCGGCGACCACGGCTGCGAATACATGACCGGCGGCACCGTCGTGGTGTTGGGCGCCACCGGCCGCAACTTCGCAGCCGGCATGTCCGGCGGCGTGGCCTACGTGTGGGATCCGGAACGCACGCTCAAGCAGCGCGCCAACCTGTCCATGGTCGAACTGGAAAGCATCATGCCGCACGCGGAACAGCTGGCCCAGAACAACATCGACATCTGGCACAGCGCGCAGCGCGGCGGCGAACGCGAAACGGACGAAGCCATCCTGCGCCGCCTGGTGGAAGACCACTTCCGCTACACCGGCAGCTTCCGCGCCCGTGAAATCCTGGGCGACTGGGAAGCCTCGCGCGGCAAATTCGTGAAAATCATGCCGACGGACTACCGCCGCGCATTGGGTGAAATGTGGCGTGCAGCCAACCCGCAACAACTGGCTGCGTGAGGAATACCATGGGAAAGATTACCGGCTTTATGGAATTTCAGCGCCTGCAGGAGGCCTCCGAGGCCCCGCAGAAGCGGCTGAAGAACTGGCGCGAATTCGTGCTGCACCTGAGCGACGACCAGGCCAAGCAGCAGGCGGCGCGCTGCATGGACTGCGGCATCCCGTTCTGCAACAACGGCTGCCCGGTCAACAACATCATCCCGGACTGGAACGACCTGGTGTACCGGCAGGACTGGAAGCGCGCGCTGGACGTACTGCACTCCACCAACAACTTCCCCGAGTTCACCGGCCGCATCTGCCCGGCGCCGTGTGAAGCCGCCTGTACCTTGAACATCAACAGCGACGCGGTCGGCATCAAGTCCATCGAGCACGCCATCATCGACAAGGGTTGGGCCGAAGGCTGGGTCGCGCCGCAGGTGCCGGCGCGCAAGACCGGCAAGAAGGTCGCCGTGGTGGGCTCCGGCCCCGCCGGCATGGCTTGCGCGCAGCAGCTGGCCCGCGCCGGCCACTCGGTAACGCTGTTCGAGAAGAGCGACCGCATCGGCGGCCTGCTGCGCTACGGCATCCCCGACTTCAAGCTGGAAAAGCATCAGATCGACCGCCGCATCTCGCAGATGGAAGCCGAAGGCGTGGAATTCGCGCCCTCGACCTACATCGGCAACCCCAGCGACCCCGTGGCCGACGGCCTGACGGTGCGCACGCCGCAGTCGCTGCTGGCCGAGTTCGACGCGGTGGTGATGAGCGGCGGTTCTGAGACCCCGCGCGACCTGCCGGTGCCCGGCCGCGAGCTGTCGGGCGTGTATTACGCCATGGACTTCCTGCGCCAGCAGAACAAGGCGGTGGCGGGCGACCGCCTCACCAACCAGACGCTGGCCAAGGGCAAGCACGTGGTGGTGATCGGCGGCGGCGACACGGGTTCCGACTGCGTCGGCACCAGCAACCGCCACGGCGCGGCCTCGGTCACGCAGTTCGAGCTGATGCCCCAGCCGCCGGAAAGCGAGAACAAGACCATGACCTGGCCGTACTGGCCGCTCAAGATGCGTACGTCGTCCTCGCACGAGGAAGGCTGCGAGCGCGACTGGTCGGTGACCACCAAGCTGCTCCAGGGCAGTAACGGCAAGGTCGAAAAGCTGGTCGGCGCGCGCGTCGAATGGTTCAAGGATGAAGCCACCGGCCAGATGAAGATGCGTGAGGCCGAGGGCTCGGAATTCGAGATCAAGGCCGACCTGGTGCTGCTGGCCATGGGCTTCGTATCGCCCGTGCAGACGGTGCTGGACGCCTTCGGCGTCGATCGCGATGCGCGCGGCAACGTGCGCGCCAATACCGACGACTACCGCACCAACGTCGAAAAGGTCTTCACGGCCGGCGACATGCGCCGCGGCCAATCCCTGGTGGTCTGGGCCATCCGCGAAGGACGCCAGTGCGCGCGTTCGGTGGACGCCTACCTCATGGGCAGCAGCGAACTGCCGCGCTGATCACCACGATCAGGCTCGACCAGATCGCCGCCGGACGCGTTGCGCCGGCGGCGATTTTTTTGTCTGCGCCACGGCGTGTTGCTACATAACCACTTTTCTATTGCGGTCTTTTCACGATTTGACACACATCAAGCGGGCCGGACGCCAGGTTTGAGAACCTGTCGTCTCACCCAATGGAAAGATCGGAGAAGAGAATGTTTTCGCTGAACGGCCGTATCCGCGCCACCGCCATCGCCGGCCTGCTCGCCGCTGGCACGCTCGCCGCCCCCGCGCACGCCCACGAAGCGGGCGACGTGCTGTTCAAGGTCGGCGTCACCCAGGTCCGCCCCTCGTCCAACAACGGCACCGTGCTCAATGGCAGCGTCGGGCTCGACGTGAACAACAACGTGCGCCCGAGCTTCACGCTGACCTACATGGCCACGCGCAACATCGGCATCGAACTGCTGGGCGCCTGGCCCTTCCAGCATGACGTCAGCGGCAGCGGCCTGGGCAAGATCGGTTCGACCAAGCAATTGCCGCCGACGCTGAGCCTGCAATGGCACATCCTGCCCGACAGCATGATCCAGCCCTACATCGGCGTGGGCATCAACTACACCCACTTCTTCGACACCAAGGCGGAAGGCCCGCTGAAGGGCTCGAACCTGAAGCTGGGCGACTCCTGGGGCGTGGCGGCGCAATTGGGCGCCGACTTCAAGATCAACGAGCGCTGGTTCATGAACGCGGATATCCGCTACATCGACATCCGCTCCAAGGTGAAGCTGGACGGCCAGCATATCGGCACCGCGCGCATCGATCCGTGGGTCGCGACCATCGGCGTCGGCTACCGCTTCTAAAAGCAGGAGGGCCGCGCGCCGTGCGCGGCTTTCCTCAACCTTGCGGCGCCGCCAGCTTGTGCCGCAGGGCCTGCAACGCCGGCGTATCGTCGTCGGCGCGCCAGACCAGTTGGGTCAGGGCCCGGCCATGCGAGCCGGACAGGGAGCCGACGCGCACCGTATGCTCCGCTCCCAGCACCGCCAGCACCGAGCGCGGCACGATGGCCACGCCCGAGCCCGCCGCCACGCAGGCGACGATGGCGTGGTACGAGGCGAACTCCATCACCTTGCCAGGCGCTACGCCTTCCTGGTTCAGCCAGGATTCCAGGATGCGCCGGTACGAGCACCCTGCCGTGAACGCAATGACGCTGCGGTCGCCCAGATCCTTTGGGCTTTCGATCGGATCCCAGGCCAGCGGCGAAATCAGCGCCAGTTCTTCCTTGAACGCATCCAGCGCCGCCAGGCCCTCGGCCGGAAAGGGCTGGGCCACGAACGCGGCTTCGATCTCGTAGTTGCGCACCTTGGCCGCCAGCGCCGCCGAAGTGCCGGTCACCAGTTCGATCCGCACTTGCGGCCAGGCCGTGTGATAGGCCGCCAGGATGGGCGGCAGGCGCGCGGCCGCCGTGCTTTCCATGGTGCCGATGCGCAGCACGCCTTTTGGAGAGCCGTCGCGCACAGCGGCCTGGGCCTCGTCGGCCAGGCGCAGCAGGCGGTCCGCGTAGGACAGCAGCACTCGGCCCTGGTCGGACAGCACCAGCCGGCGATTCTGGCGCCGGAACAGCGGCGCCTCCAGCGAGGCCTCCAGCTGCTTCAGGCGCGTCGACACATTGGACTGCACGCGGTTCAGGTGTGCGGCGGCGCGCGCCACGCCGCCCTGGTCGGCGACCGCCTTGAAAATCTGCAGCGCATCAAGGTCCAAGTTTCTCATTTTGAGAACTCGCTTTCTTAATAATTCACTATTAATGATATTAGTACAGCCGTAGAGTAGGGGCCATGTCAACGCCCATTTACCCTTCTGTCTCCTCGTCGCGCAGCGCTGCCGCCCTCGCATGGCCGGCAGCGCTGGCCCTGGCCGCCGCCATGGGGATAGGCCGGTTCGCATTCACGCCGGTCTGGCCTCTGATGGCGCAGGAAGCCGGCCTGTCGCTGGCGCAGGGCGGCTGGCTGGCCTCGGCCAACTACGCGGGCTATCTGCTGGGCGCGCTGGCCGCGGTGGCCTG
>NZ_DATCUY010000094.1:0-16117 GCF_036567245.1 Achromobacter sp.
GGCGACCGCCGCCGACCTGGTCTGCGCCGGCGCCATGGCCTGGCTCGAAGCAGTCCAGACCCTGGAGCGCGAGGGCTTTGGCGCCTTCAGGCAGCGATTCGACCAGGTGGACGCTTTGGCTGGCCGCAAGGTCAACGTGCTGGACAAGGGCGCTATCCTTCTAGGCGGCACCGCCTGCGGCGTGGACGAGCAAGGCCGCCTGCTGGTGCAAACGCCCGAGGGCACCCAACCGATCCTGGTCGGTGAAATCTCGATTCGACGCCAAGCATGATTATTCTCATCGACTCCGGCAACAGCCGTCTCAAGGTGGGTTGGCTGGACGCCGGCAACCCCGACACGCCGCGCGAGCCGGCGGCGGTCGCCTTCGACGGTCTGGACCTTGACGCTCTGGACCGCTGGCTGTCCACCTTGCCCCGCCGCCCTTTGCGCGCGCTTGGGGTCAATGTGGCCGGCGAGACCCGTGGCGCAGCCATCGCCGCCATACTGCAAAAACACGGCTGCACGGTGGCTTGGTCGCTGTCGCAGGCCAGCACGCTGGGGCTGGTCAACAGCTACAAGACCCCCACGCAGCTGGGCGCCGACCGCTGGGCCTCGCTGCTGGGCGTGCTGTCGCGCCTGCCTGGCGCGCACCCGCCCTTCGTGCTGGCCAGCTTCGGCACCGCCACCACCATCGATACCGTCGGCCCCGACAACGTCTTCGCCGGCGGCCTGATCCTGCCCGGCCCGGCCATGATGCGCAGCGCCCTGGCCCATGGCACCGCCAATCTCCCCATCGCCAACGGCCAGGTCGTGGCCTACCCGACGGACACGCACGAGGCCATCGCCTCGGGCATCGCCGCCGCGCAGGCGGGCGCGGTCGTGCGCCAGTGGCTGGCCGGACGCCAGCGCTACGGCCAGACGCCGCAAATCTACGCGGCGGGCGGCGGCTGGCCCGAAGTACACCAGGAGATCGAACGTTTGCTGGCGGATGCTGGCGGCGCCTTCGGCGCCTCGCCCGTGCCTATCTATCTGGATCACCCCGTCCTGGACGGTCTGGCCGCGGTTGCCCGCGCCACCCTGAACGTCGACGCCTGAACGGAGCCCCCGGCCATGCGCGTGCTCTTCATCCTCATTCTGCTTGCGAATCTGGGGGTCTATGCGCTGGGCCAGGGCTGGCTGGGCGTGCGCCCCGAGGACGAAGGCCGCGACCCGCGCCGCTTCAACCAGCAATTGAATCCGGACGCGGTGACCCTGGTCCCCAAGACGGCGCCTGCTCGCACCGCGCCCTGAAGCCCCGTACGGCACACGCGCCTGCCGAGGTGGGCGCTAGCCCGCCCTTCCCGCCTCCAGCCATGGCGCCAGCGCGTCCAGCGTGCGCTCAGTGGCGCCCGAATGCATGCGGAACCATGCCAACGCCGCCTCCGCCGCGCGGTGGCGGCGCGGCTCGTCCGCCAGCAGCGTCATTGCCGCATTCACCGCCTCGGCAGCATCGGCCGCTCGCAACGCTGCACCCGCCGCGATGGCGTCTTCCGCCGCCTGCTTGAAATTGAAGGTATGCGGACCGACGATGACCGGCACGCCCGCCGCGCAGGCCTCGATCAGGTTCTGCCCACCCAGCGGCGCGAAACTGCCCGCAACGATCGCGGCGTCCGAAGCGGCGTAGTAGAACGCCATCTCGCCCAGCGTGTCGCCCAGCAGCACCGCCGTCTCCGGCCCCGGCGCCTCGCCCTCGGACCGCCGGACGTATGGCAGCCCAGCCTCCGACAGCAGGCGCGCGGCCTCGTCAAAGCGCTGTGGATGCCGCGGAATCAACAAGAACAGGGGCGCGCCCGGCTGGGCGGCATGGCGCTTGATGGCCTCGATGAAGCCGCCGTCCTCGCCCTCGCGCGTGCTGGCCACCGCCACCACGCGCCGGCCCAGTTGTGCGCGCCAGGCCTGCCCCGCGGCAACTTGCGCCGCAGGCAGGACCAGATCGAATTTCAGATTGCCCGTCACAACCGGTTGCGGCGCCCCCGCCTGAACCAGCCGATCCGCGTCCTCGGCGGTTTGTGCCAGCACCGAATCCAGTCCGCCCAGGGCTTCGCGCATCACGCCACCCATCCTGCCCGCCTGCCGCAGCGACGACGCCGAGAACCGGGCGCTGACCAGCGCCATGGGTACGCCCGCTTTGCGAGCGGCCGCCAGCAAGTTCGGCCAGATCTCGCGCTCGATGAGCAAGCCGCAACGCGGCCGCCAGCTCGCCATGAAACGGCGGGTCGCGCCGGGAAAGTCGTAGGGCAGCCATGCCTGGCGCAACTGCCCGCGAGCGATCGCGTCAGCATACTGGCGCGCGCCCTCGGCCCTGCCAGTGGCCGTCATGTGTGTCAGCAGCACCGGCAGGCCCCGGTCGAGCAGGGCCTGCAGCAAGGGCTGCGCGGCGCGCGTCTCGCCCAGGCTGACCGCATGCACCCAGACGGGAGCCGTCCAGGACGCAGAAGGGATGGCAGCCGCTGCGGCATGCCCGAAGCGTTCGGCAGAAAAGATTTCCCACTGGCCGCCCGCGCGCCGGGCACGGTGGCCCATCCAGAGCCAGACCAGCGGTGACAGAGCCCTGAGCGCCAGCGAGTAGACGCCGCGGTTCATGTCACTGGGCGGCCAAGGCCTGCTCCACCGCCGCCATCACGGCCTCGCGCGAAGGCGAAGCCCCGCGGTCGCCCAGGCTGGCGGTGTAGCTGGAGCCGACCAGCGGCGTGCGCACCGGAGTCGAGGCGCGGTAGATGCCGATGGTAGGACGGCCCAGCGCGGCCGACAGATGGGTCAGGCCGCTGTCCAGCCCCACCATCAGACGCGATCCGGCCAGCAGGCGCGCCACCGCGCTCAGATCCATGCGCGGCATCACCTCGGCGCCATCCATGCCGGCAACGAGCAATCGGGCACGCTCGGCTTCCTGGTCATTCCCCGCCAGCAATTTCAGGGTGCATCCGGCCTCGCGCAAGCGGCGAAAGACGGCGCGCCAGTCATCTTCGGGCCAGAGTTTGTCGTCGCGGCTGGCCGACGGCATGATCACGGCGTAGCCGCGGTCCGTATCCAGATGGTGCAAACGCGGCAACTCGCCGACATTCAGGCCCTCGCTGCCGACTTCGAGCACGGGGTCCGCCGCAGCCTGTGTCGCTTGGCGCGCGAAAGCCTGCAGGCCGAAATCGGGCGCGCCGGCGTATTGGTAGCCGAACGTCAGGGCGGCAAGCTTGCGCTGGCGGATCACCGCCGGCTGCCAGAACTCCACCCGATGCCGCACGTTGTAGAACAACGACGCCAGCGGTTCACGGGCCGAACGCCAGTCCAGCCCATGCCGCACGCCACGGGTCTGGCGCACCAGCCAGGCGGATTTCAAGAGCGCCTGCATGTCCAGGACAATGTCGTACTGCACCGAGCGCAGGCGTTCCTTCAACGCTTTGCGCTCCGCCCGCACGTCCGCCGACCACCAGGCCTTGCGCCAGCGGCGATGGGCGACCTTGATGACCTGATTGACTGCCGGATGCCAGGAAGGAATGTCGGCAAAGGCTTCTTCCGCGATCCAGTCGATCTGGGCATCCGGAACATGGCGGGCAATGTCGGATATTGCCGGCAGCATGTGCACGAGATCACCGAGGGACGAGGTGCGGACGATGAGGATTCTTGTAGGCATGTGCAAAGATTCGTGCTTGGCGCGACCCTCGGCCAGATGGTGGCAGACGCCGCTCAACGCAGCCCGAACTTTACAACAACATTGCGCCTTCCCGCATTGATCGCAACCTCGCCCGCAAGACGGCGTCCCAGGGATAAAACAAACGGCAGCTATGCTTCGTGCGGCAAGATCAATGCCCTTTCTTCTTCTTCAAAATCATCCATTTCGGCATGCGGAACAAAACCAGCCGGCGGTAAAGCACCACATATAGAGTGGAGAATGCCGCCGTAAAGAACATCAATAGATAAGGTTCCTGCCAGAACAACACCGCGGGTATCACGGCAAGCGACGACAGCAGCCACAAATAGGGCGAGGTCATGGCGTTGCGCTGTGTTTGATGGCGCATTTCACGCGACCCGATAGCCCAGCGCACCAACCGCTTGTAGATCAGCATGTGCAGATGCACGCCATCCGGCGCTCCAGGCGAACGCCCCCGCAGCCATTTCTTGCGATAAATGGAAAACAATGTCTCAAACACAGGATAGATACACAGCAAGAGCGGAAACCAGGCCGAAACCTCAGGGTGTCTTGCAAGCATCAGCACCGACAGTTCGCCGATTATGAATCCCAGAAAATAGGCCCCGCCGTCTCCGAGAAATATATGGCCGCGCGGATAGTTCAATAGCAGGAATCCGACGATGCCGCCCAGCGTGCTCAATGCCACAATCAATAAAAATCGGTCACCCAGATAGAACGAGACATAGGCGAATCCCGCCAATATCATTGCCGACACCACCGCCGCCAAGCCGTTATACCCGTCAATTATATTAATTGCATTGGCTGCGCCGCCAATCGCCACTGCAGTAAAGAGAAGCGAAACTAATGAAAACTGCAGCAACCAATCGATTCCAATAATATCGACGCGAGTTATCGCCGCACCCAAAAAATAATAGGCCACTACGCCCGACAACATTGCCAGGCCGAGTCGGACTAAAACCCTGACTTGCTTGGTCAGATCCTCGACAAACCCGCCGAGAAAGGCGGGCATGGATGCAGCAAGCAATACCACCAGGCTCGGAAGCACCTCGGGCTCGCGAACCGCGACCAGAGCGCACGTCACCCCGCTGGCCATGAGCAGCGACAATCCGCCGATTCGGGGAACTGGAACCGAATGATACTTCTGCACACCCTCGATATCATGATCAGCCGTTAGACCATCATGCCAAGAGCGGTAGCGCACAATCAACAAAGTTGATATGAGCGAAACCAGGAACGCTACGAGGACGTACAGCATGGAGAAGATAACCGGAAAGGAACTGGCGCGATTGTAGCGTCAGACGAAGATAAAACACGAAAACAAATTGGATCGCCCTGGAAAAGAATGGAACCGGGTTTTGCAAGATAATAGGAAGATGCTTCCCCGGGATTCCGCCAGCAGCTAAACTCGCGCCTCTGCGGCTAGGCCTCTGCGGTTAGACATGACCGCCGGTCTCCCGGACTGGGCCGCCTCCGTACACTCGCCTAAGAACCAAGACGCATTCTCATAAACATGCTGCCCCCAGACCTTGCTGTATGCGCGACTCTGACGCAAATGCCTGAATGGCGCGCCTATGCGCAAGCCATTCAAGATGCGGCGTTCGTTCCTGATGAACTCCGCCTGATAGAAGCGGCGGGCCTTACCGTCGATCTGAGCGCACAGGTCACATCCCCAGCTGTCCAGACGGCAGGTATCGACTTGCTGAGCGCCCGCGGTTTCGAACGTGCGCGCGCGGCGCTTTTGGCCGGGGAGCACGTCAACAGAACGGAAGACCGTGCCGCGTGGCACACCATGTTGCGCGCGCCTGATCCGATCGAGCAGGTGGCGCGCGAACGTCAACGCGTGCGCGAATTCGTGCAACAAGCGGATGCCGGCGGCAGATGGAAGGCAGTGATACACATCGGCATCGGAGGCAGCGACTGGGGCGTACGTCTGCTTGCCGACGCATGCGGCGGCAAGCAGACGCGGCGGACCCTGAGATACGTCGCCAACATCGATGGGCATGCTCTGGAAGACGCCATCCTGGGCATGGATGCGGCAAGCACCTTGATTGTCGTAACGTCTAAATCCTTCACTACGACAGAAACCCTGGCCAATCTACGACGCGCGATTCGCTGGCTCGAACAAGCCGGCATCGAAGCCCCGTGTGACCAAGTTGTCGCCATCACTGCCCGGCCAACCGCGGCGCGTGCGCTTGGCATTCCTGCCCACCAGATCTTCGAATTCTGGGATTGGGTGGGCGGGCGCTATTCACTTTGGTCGGCGGTCGGTCTCCCAGTCGCAATGGCGGTGGGCCTTGATGTCATTGACGGCGTTCGCGCCGGAGCCGCGGCCATGGACCACCATTTCGCCCATGCGCCCATTGCCGAAAACGCCCCGGCTCAGCTGGCGCTGGCAGGCATAGCCAATCGCAGCGTGTTGGGCTACGGATCCCTCAGCATCGCTGCCTATGACGCACGCCTGCAATTCCTGGCCCCCTATCTACAGCAGCTGGACATGGAATCCTTGGGGAAATCCGTAGATATGGCGGGCCGACCTGTCACAGTGCCCACCGGCGCCGCCGTTTGGGGCATGCCGGGCACCGATGGCCAGCACACGTTCTTCCAATGGCTGCACCAAGGCACGGACGGCGCCGCCGTGGACTTCATCATGTGCCGCGAAGCGGATCATCAATGGGTGGAAGAGCACGCCATGCTATTGGCGAACTGCCTGGCCCAACGCCAGACGCTGCTGCAAGGAACCTCATTCGATGCAGACCTGGCCGCCATGTTGGCCCAAGGCATGCCGGCAGAGAAAGCTGCCTGGCTGGCCCGACATCGCAAGCACCGAGGCGGCCGGCCCTCCACGTTGTTCGTGCTGCCCCGCCTGACCCCTTATGCGCTGGGCGCCCTGCTGGCTCTCTATGAACACAAGATTTTCGTGCAAGCGCTCGTATGGGGAATCAATCCCTTCGACCAGTGGGGCGTCGAGGCGGGAAAACAGATGGCTAGCGGTATTTTGGAGGAGCTGCATGGCGCTCCGCAAAGCGCGGCCCATGATCTTTCGACTCAACATTGGATTTCGATCTTGGCCGAGAAGCGCTAGCAAGACGCGCTACTGCGAGCGACAGGAATACAACGATACAATGTCGTGTTTCACACCCCCGTTTTAGATTGAACCTATCTATCAAGGCCTCGCCTGTAATTACAGAAATTAATTAATGGCGAGCGCTACCTCCCAGCTGGCGCCCGGCCTCTGACATTCCCCCATCTTTGCCTACAGTCATGGCCTTTCTCCCTTTCATTATTGTCGCCCTGCTAGGGGCCATGCCGATTGCCACCATGACGGTCGGCGGCGGTAGCGCATTGTTTTACGTGGTTTTTTCCCTATGCCTGGTTCGGTGTTTCACCCGGGAGGGGGGATGGCGGGAGACCTGGAACAGCCTGAAGGATTACACCTGGGTCGTTGCGGCCCTGCTTGTACCTTTCTGTGCAATCGCACTTAGCCAGTATGCACATGACATTACTCACGCCCCTTCCCTGGAACGAGGCCTGCGCATCAGCCTTGGCTTTCCCGTCATCCTGGGCGCGCTGCTGAGCATCAACCCAGCATCGCTTCGGAATGTGTTCTGGGGCATATTGATTGCTGGGTGGGCTTCGGCTGGAATTGTTTTCTGGCTGGTCTTTCCCAACTGGAATCGCCCGAACACCCCCGAATACAACGCAGTTACCTACAGCAATCTGATGCTGCTTTGGCTATTCATCACTTTTTGCAGCATAGGATGGCAGCTGTCCAAGCACGCACGACTTGAAAAGTACTTCAAAGTCCTGACCGTCATTGTCGTTTTCGCAGGCTTCGTGTTCACGCAAACGCGTAGCGGATGGATGGCGATCCCCCTGCTTCTGTTTATTGCCATGTGGTTATTCGGCCATCTGCGGCACCCGTTCCGCGCGTTTGGCCTGTTGATCGCAGGCGTTGCCGTTCTCGTTGCGATCGGATCCACCAATCAAGCTTTACGCGACCGTGTTGAACAAGGCATCGACGAATTTCACGCATGCCAAGGCGCCAACGCGACGGCCGATACCTCCGTCTGTATCCGGCTCCAGCTATGGCGGGCCGCAAGTCAAATGATCGAAGTGGAACCCATCTTCGGCCTGGGCGGCTCCGACAGATTCGTTCCGGAACTTGAGGCACGAGTAGCGACAGGGGTCGTTTCGCCCTTTGTCGCGCAAGACTTCGGCGAACCCCATAACGACATGCTGCAGATGCTGGCCAGCTATGGGCTGCTGGGAGGCCTGGCGCTGACGCTTCTTTACTTTGTTCCCGCCGGCATATTCTTGCGCAGGATGACTGCGACAAACCCTCAGCCAGTCCGCGTAGCGGCTGCCATGGGAACCGCTCTGACATTGGGGTTCGCGATATTCGGACTGACGGAGCTTATGTTCCGCTCGATGCACAATATCTCGCTATATGTGACGCTGCTGGCATGGCTGCTGGTCCTGAGCGACAGAAAACGAAGCTCGAGCTCGTAGCAAGTGGGCGGACGCTTGCGACCGCCACAGCCATGGTCAAAATGCGCAACTAGGGCCACAATAGGGCTGTGACTCTCGCAAGGAGACAGCCATGCGCATTGCAGATGCCCAGTGGATTCCTTCGACCCAGCATCAGACTTGGGACGCTCTGACCGATCCTGCCGTGTTGCAGCGATGTATCCCGGGCTGCGTGGAGGTCTCCCGCCTCAGTCCGACCGAGTACGCCGTCAAGCTGCACGCCAAGGTAGCCGGCATCGACACCGACTATGACGGCGAAATCCTCATGTCCGACGTTGACCCGCACAACAGCTGCACGCTGGTCTTCGAAGGCAAGGGGCGCGCCGCCTGCCTGGCCATCGGAACGGCGCAGATCAACCTCAGCGCCAAGGACCAAGGCACGCGGGTCGCCTATACCGTTGCCTGCATGACCGGCGGCAAGCTGGCGGAATACGGCGAGGGGATGCTGCTGAAGGCAGGCGACAAGATCATCCAGAAGTTCTTCGCCACCTTCATCGACTACATGGCCGGCCAACCCCGTCTTGCGCCGCCGCCGCCGCCTCCCGAACCAGAGCCGCGCGGGCTGTCCAATTCGCGCTGGTCCTGGATCATGGTGGTGCTGGTCATCGCGGTTTTCTGGGGTTATCACGCCTTCTATAAGTGAAATCCCTGACGCGCTGGTGATATTCTGTGCGGCATGACGCCGCCACCTGAATCACAGTCCCCATCCACCCCCGTCCATACGCGACGCGACCTGCTGATGGGCATGGCGGGGGTTTCGGCGACGGTGGTCCTGGCCGCGCTGGATTCCACCATCATCAGCACCACCCTGCCGCGCGTGGCCGAGGCACTCAATGGCATGGCGTTGTATGCCTGGGTGGGAACGGGCTACCTGCTGGCCACCGCCGCATCCATCCTGATTTTCGGGCGGCTGGGCGACATGTTCGGCCGCAAACCGCTGATGCTGCTGTCGGTGCTGATTGTGGCGCTGGGCTCCATTGCCTGTGGCCTGTCGCAGACCATGACCCAACTGATCATCTTCCGGTCGCTGCAAGGCATAGGCGGCGGGATGATGATCGCGACCGCGTTCGCCGCCCCGGCGGACCTGTTTCCCGACGCCAAGCAGCGGGTACGCTGGATGGCGCTGGTGTCGGCGGCATTCGCCATGGCCAGCGGCATCGGTCCGGTGCTGGGCGGGGCGGCGACGCAGGCGCTCGGCTGGCGCGCAGCCTTCTTCATCGCGCCGATCGCGGCTGCGGGCGCGTTTTTCCTGCTGGCCCGCTATTTCCCTCGCATCCGGCCCATCCATGACGGCAGCCGCAAGATCGACTGGCTTGGCGCCATTCTGCTGGTCCTGGCGGTGGGTGCGCCACTGGCTGCGCTGGAACTGGCGTTTGCCAGCGGCGACCATGCCCGCCCCATGCTGGGATTGGCCCTGGCCGTGGTGGGCGTGGCGGCCATCGCCATCCTGATTCCCACGGAACGGCGCGTAAGTTCCCCCATCTTTCCGCTGCGCGTGCTGGGCGGCGCGGAATCGCGGCTGCTGAATCTGGCGGCGATGATGGTGGGCGCGGTCATGTTCGTGCAGATCTTCTACAGCCCGCTGCTGCTGCAGCAGGTGCTGAACTACAGCCCGAGCGAGGCCGGGCTGCTGCTCACGCCGCTGGTTGCGGCGATATCGGTTGGCAGCATCATCAATGGCCGCCTGTTCCCCAAGCAGAGCGAGCCGCAGCGCCTGATGGTATTCGGCGGCGGCCTGCTGGCGGCCGGCTCGCTGATGGTGCTGCTGATCTCGCCGGGCACCTCCGCCTGGTGGATCCTGGCTGCCTTCTTCGTCAACGGCTGTGCGTTGGGCTTCCTGTTGCCCAACCTGACCCTCTTCATGCAGATGCTGAGCGAGCGGCGCGACGTGGGCGTGGCTTCCGCGCTGGTCCAGACCACCCGCGCCATCGGCAGCGCGCTGGGAACAGCCCTGGTCGGCATCATTATTTCCCACAGCACGGTACTAAACGGAGTGCGCGCAGGCTTGGTGCTGTGTATCGTCCTTTCGCTGACCTGTGCCCTGCTGGCCTACCGGGTCAAGATGAAGAACCTGGCCACGAACCGCAAATGAGCCCCAAGCGGGACTGAACATGCGTCAACGCAACTTGCTGGATCTGCTGCTCCTGGCTGCCGTCTGGGGCGGCTCCTTCCTTTTCATGCGCCTGGCGGTCCCGGAATTCGGACCGATCGCGCTGATCGAACTGCGCGTGGGCCTGGCCGCGCTGGTTCTGCTGCCTGCCGCCCTGTGGCGCGGCAAGCTGCCCGTCATTGCGCGGCACTGGAAGGCCTTGCTGATGGTGGGCGTGCTGAACGCGGCGGTGCCCTTCCTGTTGTTCGCCTATGCCGCGCAATCGCTGGGCGCCGGCTTCCTGTCGGTGGCCAACGCAGTGACACCGGTATGGGGCGCAGTCATCGGCTGGCTGTGGCTCAAGGACAAGCTGCCCTGGATGCGCTCCCTGGGGCTGATGATAGGCGTGGTCGGCATCGTGGTGCTGGTGTGGGACAAGCTGAACTTCAACGATGGCGGCACGGGGCCGGCGGTGCTGGCGGCGGTATCGGCGCCGGTGTTCTACGGCATTGCGGCCAATTGGACCAAGCGCTTCCTGACCGGCGTGGACGCCCTGGCCAACGCTACCGGCAGCATGATAGGCGCGACGCTGGTGCTGCTGCCCCTGGCGGTGACCCACTGGCCCGAGGCGCCCGCGTCCATGCAGGCCTGGATCGCCACCATCCTGCTGGCCGTGGTGTGCACGGGCGCGGCCTACATCATCTTCTTCCGCCTGATCGCCAATGTCGGGCCGACCGGCGCCGTCAGCGTCACCTTCCTGGTGCCGATCTTCGGCGTGTTGTGGGGGTCCTGGTTCCTGGACGAGAGCATCACGCCGTCGATCGCGGCGGGCGCCGCCGTCATCCTGGTCGGCACGGCTCTGGCGCTGGGTTTGATCAAGCGGCGCGCCTGAGCGCGCCGCGTTCAGTACTTGTCCGAGGTCCCCGTCAACGCCACCCCGATGCGCAGCAGCGTATAGGAAACCGCGTCGACCCAGCGCCGCAACCATCCCCGGCGCTGGTATTCCAGCGGCCGGATGAAGCGCCCGCCTTCCCGGATGGCCGCCTCCAGCCGTTCCTGCAGGTCCCAGGAAAACGGCTGGTCGTCCACGACGACGTTGGCTTCGCGCGCCAGCAGCAGGCTGAAGGGGTCGAGGTTGGACGAGCCCACGGTCGCCACGTTGTCGATGACCGCCACCTTGGCGTGCAAGTAGCTGGGCATGTACTCGTAGATCTCGATGCCATCGCGCAGCAGCTGGTCGTACAGCGAGCGCGTGGCGTGGTACTGCATGCGGTATTCGATCTTGCCTTGCAGCAGCAGACGCACGCGCACGCCGCGCGCGGCGGCCTTGGCGAGTGCGCGGCGGAACTGGCGGCCAGGGAAGAAATAGGCGTTGGCGATCAGGATGTCGCGGCGCGCATGCGCGATGCCATACAGGTAGGCGCGCTCGAAGGTCTGACGGAACCGCAAGTTGTCGCGCAGCACCAGCGCGGCGCGCAGCTCGCCACAGGGCGCAACGGAAGCGTGGCGCGGCTTCAGCAGCCGCATGCGGTTCCAGTCGCGCGGATGGCGGCGCAGGCGCGCCCAGTTCAGCCGCACCCACAGCAGTTCCTGGGCATAGGCGGCCTCGGTGACCAGCGGCCCTTGCACCTGCACCGCGAAATCGAAGCGCGGCCCGGTGATGCCGTCCGTCGGGTCCTGGTCATCGTAATCGTCGATGATGTTGATGCCGCCAATGAAGGCGATGCGCCCGTCCACCACCGTGACCTTGCGGTGCAGGCGCCGCAAGCGGCTGCGCGACGGGATGTAGCGCGCGAACCAGCGCGGCTCGGGGCGGAAGATACGGCACTGCGCGCCGGCGTTGGTCAGCCGGGTGCGCAAGGGGTCGACGAACTCGGCGCTGCCGAAGCCGTCCAGCACGACGCGCACCTTCACCCCGCGTCGGACGGCCGCCTCCAGGCAGTCCAGCACCCGGGAACCGGTGCGGTCCGGCGTGAAGATATAGGTTTCCAGGTGCACGCTGACCTGGGCGGCATCGATGGCCGCGCACAGCGCGGGAAAGAAATCGGCGCCGTTCTGGAGCAACCGGATGTCGTTGCCCTGCGTCCAGTCCAGCTTGGACTGCTCTGCCCTCACGGCAGTTCCAGCTCGGCCAGCAAGGGGGAATGATCAGAAAGCTTGGCCCATTCGCGGCCGCGCAACACACGCGCGCTGCGCACGGCGAAGCCGCGCTGGTAGATGCGGTCCAGGCGGAACCACGGAAACACCGCGGGGAAGGTGCGCGGCGGCGGAAGCAGCAGACGCGAACTGTCGCCCATGCCGAGCTGGTTGGTACGCTCCATGACGGAGACGCCGCTATTGGGCAGTCCGCGCAGGGCATTGCTCAGGCGCTTGACCGAATCGCGCAGGCGCGGCAATTCGCCGCCATGGCTGCGCGGCGCATGCGAGAACACTTCGTACAGACCCAGCTGCTGCACGAACAACGGCGCCAGGCGGTCACCCCAATCATTGAAATCACCCGCGATCAGGATGGGTTCGCCGTCCGGCACCATGTGCCGGATACGCTCGGTCAACGCCAGTATCTGGCGGCTGCGGCTACCGGCAAACAGGCCCAGGTGCACGACGAAGCAATGCACGGCTCGCCCGCCCAGCTCGATACGGGCGTGCAGCAGCCCGCGCTGCTCCAGCCGGTGGTCGGAAATATCCAGGTTTTCGTGGTCAAGAATGGGAAAACGCGACAACAGCGCATTGCCGTGGTCCGTCTCGTGGCGGACGGCATTGCGCCCATAGGCCACATCCAGCCGCAAGGCGGCGGCAAGGGATTCGTGCTGGGCATCGAGCAGCGATTTCTGCTCATTGCGGCCCTGGACCTCCTGCAGGAAGACCAGGTCCGGACGCAGGCCATAAAGGCCCAGACGCAATTCATTCAGGGAGTCGCGCCGGCCCAATGCCGAGCGGCCCTTGTGTATGTTGTAGCTGACGACGCGGATGAGCGACATGGAAAAATGGCGCCTTTCAAAACTGGGGAACCGCCGGCCACTGCAAAAAAAGAAGCCCGGCCAGCACCGCCAAATCAGGCGGCGTTTGCCAGATTACTCCAATTCAGAAGACCGTTCCCACCGCCGCGGGCTGACCCGGTCCTCAAACAACGGCAGGTCCCAGCGCCCAGTCGAGCACCCCACCCCGCAAGCAAACAACGCCCCCCAAGCGGGGCCGCACGGATCCGGGCTCCGCCGGTCCGTAGCGGCGCCCCCCTGGGGGGGAAGCGCCTACGGCGCTTCGGGGGGGGACTACTTCGGTTCTACGTTGCGCAAGCGGATGTGCAGTTCGCGCAGTTGCTTCTCGTCGACTTCCGAGGGCGCCTGGGTCAGCAGATCCTGGGCACGCTGGGTCTTCGGGAAGGCGATCACGTCGCGGATCGATTCGGCGCCGGTCATCATCGTGACGATACGGTCCAGGCCGAAAGCGATGCCGCCATGCGGAGGCGCGCCATACTGCAGCGCGTCCAGCAGGTAGCCGAACTTCTCGCGTGCTTCCTCGGCGCCGATCTTGAGCGCGCGGAACACCTTGCTCTGCACTTCCTCGCGATGGATACGGACCGAGCCGCCGCCGATTTCCCAACCGTTCAGCACCATGTCGTAGGCCTTGGCGAACGCCTTGCTGGGATCGGTTTCCAGGAAGTCTTCGTGGCCATCCTTCGGGCTGGTGAAGGGGTGGTGGGCGGCGGTGTAGCGGCCGTCTTCCTCGTCGTATTCGAACATGGGGAAGTCGACCACCCACAGCGGCTGCCAACCGGCTTCGAACAAGCCCGTCTTTTTGCCGAATTCGCTGTGGCCGATCTTCACGCGCAGCGCGCCGATGGCGTCATTGACGACCTTCTCGCGATCCGCGCCGAAGAAAATGATGTCGCCATCTTGCGCGCCGGTGCGCTTGACCAGTTCGGCCAGGGCAGCGTCATGCAGGTTCTTGACGATGGGCGATTGCAGGCCTTCGCGGCCCTTGGCCACTTCGTTGACCTTGATGTAGGCCAGGCCCTTGGCGCCATAGATGCCGACGAACTGGGTGTAGCCGTCGATCTCGCTGCGCGACATTTCGGCGCCGCCAGGCACGCGCAAGGCGACCACGCGGCTGCCGGGCGCCGTGGCGGCGGCGGCGAACACCTTGAAGTCCACGTCGCGCATGACGTCGGTGATGTCGGTGAATTCGAGCTTTACGCGCAGGTCCGGCTTGTCCGAGCCGTAGCGACGCATGGCTTCGGTCCACGGCATGATCGGGAACGGCGACGCCAGGTCGACACCCTGCACCACCTTGAACACGTGGCGGATCAGGTTCTCGAAGATTTCACGGATCTCGAATTCGTTCAGGAACGAGGTTTCGCAGTCGATCTGGGTGAATTCAGGCTGGCGGTCGGCGCGCAGGTCTTCGTCGCGGAAGCACTTGGTGATCTGGTAGTAGCGGTCGAAACCGGACACCATCAGCATCTGCTTGAACAGCTGCGGCGATTGCGGCAGCGCGAAGAAGTGGCCGGCGTTCACACGCGAGGGCACCAGGTAGTCGCGCGCGCCTTCGGGCGTGCTCTTGGCCAGCATCGGGGTTTCGATGTCGATGAAACCCAGCTGGTCCAGGAACTTGCGCGTTTCGATCGACACGCGATAACGCAGCATCAGGTTGCGCTGCATCTGCGGACGGCGCAGGTCCAGCACGCGATGCGTGAGGCGCGTCGTTTCCGAGAGGTTGTCGTCATCCAGCTGGAACGGCGGCGTGACCGACGCGTTCAGGATCTCGACTTCCTTGCAGAGCACTTCGATTTCGCCCGAAGCCAGCTCGGCGTTGGCAGTGCCCGCCGGACGCTCGCGCACCAGGCCGGTGACGCGGATGCAGAATTCATTGCGCAGGCGCTCCGCGGTGGCGAAGGCGGCATTGTCCGGATCGAACACGATCTGCGCCAGACCCGCGCGGTCGCGCAGATCGATGAAGATGACCCCGCCGTGGTCGCGGCGGCGGTTCACCCAGCCGTACAGGGTGACGGTCTGGCCGAGATGGTCACGGCAAACCTGGCCGGTGTAGCAGGTACGCATGCGGGATGACTCCGTTTATGTGCTTGGTTATAGCGTAAGGGTTACGAATCGGCGCGAGGCGTGTCCTGCACGCCAGGAGCCGGGACGGGAGCGGCCGGCCGGTCCACCGGCGTCGCCGCCTGAACCGGGGCGACTACGCCCATGGAAACGATGTACTTCAATGCCGCGTCCACGCTCATCTGAAGATCGATCGCGTCAGCGCGCGGGACCATCAGGAAGAAGCCGGACGTGGGATTCGGCGTGGTCGGCACGTACACGCTGATGTGGTCGCCGGGTAGCCGGTCGGCCACTTCGCCGCTGGGCGTGCCGGTAACGAAAGCAATGGTCCAACTGCCCGCGCGCGGATACTGCACCAGCACCGCACGGCGAAAGGCCTGGCCGTTGGGGGCAAGCACGGTATCGCTGACCTGCTTGACCGAGTTGTAGATCGAGCGCACCAGGGGTATGCGGCCCAGCATGTTTTCCCACTGGTCCACCATGGTGCGGCCGATCAGGTTGGCGGCGAACACGCCCGTCAGAAGCACCACCACGATGACCAGAACGAAGCGGAAGCCGGGAATGTCGATGCCGAACAGCGATTCGGACGACAGGAAGCCGGGCACGAACCCTTCGAGGGTCGCGACCAGCAAGCCCAGCACCCACACCGTGATGACCAGGGGAACCCAGATCAGCAGGCCGGTGATGAAGTACTTCTTGATGACGCGCATACGCATCGCGTGTGCTCTAGGAAGCGGCGCTACCGGCAGCAGGCGTCGCCGGGGCGGCCGGGGCTGCGGGCGTGGC
>NZ_DATCUY010000095.1:0-11675 GCF_036567245.1 Achromobacter sp.
CCGCGAAACCGTGACCCAGCACCCCGTCGTGCTGTTCATGAAGGGCACCGCCCAATTCCCGCAATGCGGCTTTTCCGGCAAGGCCATCCAGATCCTGAAGGGCTGTGGCGTGAAGAAGCTGGTTACCGTCAATGTGCTGGAGGACGACGAAGTCCGCCAGGGCATCAAGGAGTTCTCCAGCTGGCCCACGATTCCGCAGCTGTACGTGGCTGGCGAGTTCATCGGCGGCTCGGACATCATGAACGAGATGAACGAATCCGGCGAACTGAAGACGCTGCTGGACCAATCCGGCGCAACGGCCTGATCAGTCCATGCGGCGACTGGTCATCGGCATCACGGGCGCCACGGGCTCCCTTTACGCGGTGCGCATGCTGCAGGCATTGCGCGGCGTGGATGATGTCGAAACGCATCTGGTAGTGTCGGCGTCTGGCGTGCTGAACATCAAGCACGAGCTGGACGTCGGCCGCCATGATGTCTATGCCTTGGCGGACCACGTGCACAGCGTGCGCGACGTGGGCGCCACCCTGGCCAGCGGCGCGTTCCAGACCGCAGGCATGGTGATCGTGCCTTGCTCCATGCGCACGCTGGCGGCCGTGGCGCACGGCCTGTCGGATAACCTCATCACCCGCGCCGCCGACGTCACCCTCAAGGAACGCCGGCGTTTGGTGCTGATGGTGCGCGAGACGCCGTTCAACCTGGCGCATTTGCGCAACATGACGGCCGTGACCGAAATGGGCGGCATCGTGTTTCCGCCGCTGCCCGCGTTCTACCACCGGCCCGCTTCCATTGAAGAGATGGTGGACCATACCGTGGCGCGCGTGCTGGAGATGTTCGATATCGTGGTGCCTGGCCCGCATTGGGAAGGCATGAAGTAGTGGTTGCCGCAGGACAAAAAAAGAGCTCCAAGTCTGGAGCTCTTTTCATTTGCGCGATAAGCGCTTGCGCGGCGCGCAGCAATCACACCGTCGCGATCGGCGTGACCGGCGACCCGATTGCATGCGGCAGGCGCAAGGGCGGCGCGGTCAGCATGAAGTGATGGCGGCCGTTGGCGTGCAGCCAGTCGGCCAGGTCCCTCAAGTACCAGAGTTCCGCCAGCGGCAGCCCCAGCTTGAACAGGCAATGGTGGTGCAGCGGCAGCATGGCGCGCGGGCCGGTCTTCTCGCGCGCGGGATAGGCTTCCACGGCGTAGTTGTCGGCGCAGATGGCGGCGATGCCGCTGTCGGTGATCCATTGCAGCAGCGCCTCGTCGGTGCCGTCCAGCGCAGCGCCGTAGGTGTGCAGCGTTTCGGCGTCGGGCGTGCCGTTCATGGCGACCACCGCTTCGGCATAGCCGGTGCGCAGCACCAGCATGTCGCCGGGTTCGACGCTGATGTCGTCAGTCTTCAGCACATGCATGAGCTCTGCATGGCCGATCAGCGTGCGGCCGGGGCCGTAGTGGCGGAACAGGTCCACCAGCACGCCACGGCCCTGCATGCCTTTCTGCGCCAGGTTTTCCACGCCCAGCTTCAGGGCGGCCGAGGGGCCGCCACTGTTGCAGCCGCAGCCGGTATGGTCGCCGTCGGCCGGGCCGATGACGTCGACGCCGGCCTGGTAGCCGTTGTAGTAGCGCAGTTCGGGCTTGCCGTCGCCGTCGGCGTCGAACAGCGCGCCCACATGCGCCAGCGCGTCCCATTGCGTCGAATACTGCATCGACAGCAGCACCTGGTCGTCGCTCAGCACGTCGACCGCGTCCGGGTTGACGTTGCGCAACGGGAAGTTCAGGTACGGCGTGTCCGCGAGGCGCGTGGGGCTCAGCTGCGGCGGATGGCGGCGCGGATTGAGCACGTTGCCGCCGGGCAGGTCCAGCGGCAGCGACAGGCAGAAGGTCTTGCCGGCGCGGATTTCGCGCGCGCCTTTCAGGACCTGTTCTTCGGTGATGAGGTTCAGGCGGCCGAGTTGGTCGTCGGGTCCGAAGTCGCCCCAGTTGGAGCCTTCGGGCCGGTTTTTCCAGCGCTGCATGCCGCTTACCCCTTCAGGAAGTCGACGACCGCGCGGGTGAAGACTTCCGGTTGCTCCCAGTTCGAGATATGGGAGGTGTTCATTTCAAAGTAGCGCGCGCCGGGTATGGCTGCGGCCAGCTCTTGGCCCTGGGTCGGCGTGGCGGCCAGGTCGTGCGTGCTGCTGATGACCAGCGTGGGCGCCTTGATGGAAGCCACCTGTTCGCGGAAGTCGGCGTCGCGCAGCGCGGCGCAGTTGCCCGAGTAGCCGGCGTCCGGCGTGCGGCGCAGCATGTCGATCAGCACCTGGGTCAGTCCCGGCTCGGCGGCGCGGTAGCTGTCGGTGAGCCAGCGCTCGACCAGCGTGGGCGCCATTTTTTCCAGGGTCTGTTCGGCGACCGCGGCGATGCGGGCGCTCCAGCCTTCGGCCGAGCCGATGCGCGCGGCGGTGTTGCACAGGATCAGCTTGTCCAGCAGCTCGGGACGCGCCAGTGCCAGCCACAGGCCGGTGGGGCCGCCCATCGACAGGCCGCAGAAGTGCGCGCGCTTGATGTTCAGATGCGTCAGCAGTTCGGCGACGTCGTTGCCC
The DNA here is from genome assembly GCF_036567245.1 of Achromobacter sp. Lineage (GTDB taxonomy): Bacteria > Pseudomonadota > Gammaproteobacteria > Burkholderiales > Burkholderiaceae_B > Achromobacter. The sequence goes on from NZ_DATCUY010000095.1 coordinate 2,566, forward strand.
AGCTGCTCGAAGCTGTATTCGCCTTCGGGGATGGAAGACTTGCCGTGTCCGCGGGTGTCGTAGCGCAGCACGCGGAAGTGCTTGCTCAGTTCGGGAATCTGGCGGGCCCACATGTCGGAGCAGGTGCCCAGCGAGTTGGAGAGCACCAGCACCGGCGCGTCCGCGGGGCCATCGATGACGTAGAACAGCCGTGCCTGGCTGAGATCGGCGTAAGACATGTGGGTTTATTCCTTTCGATTACAGATGGCAGACGCCGTCGAGGTAGGCCTTGCGCCAGCGCGTGATGGTCACGCGCTCGAACAGCTGGGCCTGGGCGAACGGGTCGGCATCGATGAACTGCTGCGCGGCTTCGCGCGTTTCCAGGGCCACGATGTACAGGCCGCCGCCGGCGTCCTTGCCGTCGTCCTGCAGCTTGGCGCCGCAGGCCAGCAGCAACTGCTTGTTCGCGTCCAGGTATTCCAGGTGCGCAGCGCGATGCTGCTGGCGCACGTCCTGGTGGCCGGGCTTGTCGAAGGTTTCGATGATGTAGGGCATGAACTGCTCCTGTCAGATCGCCGAGGGGTGGCGCGCCAGCGCCGTGACGTTGATATCCATGTACGGGAACAGCGGCAGCGAGGACAGCAGCGTGTGCAGTTCGTCGTTGCTTTCGACGTCGAAGATGCTGACGTTGGCGTAGCGGCCGGCCACGCGCCACAGGTTCTTCCACTTGCCGTCGCGCTGCAGCTGCTGCGCCAGGGCCTTTTCGTCGGCCTTCAGCTTGTCGGCGCGCTCGGCGGGCATGTCGACGGGAAGATTGACTTGCATTTGAACCATGAACAACATGATGACTCTCTCCTGTAAAGCCGCTCCGGCGCTGCCGGAGCGCGCACAAAACTCAGCGGGAAAACTTCAGCGGCAGGCCGGTCAGGCTCAGCAGCTCGTCGGCGGTGGTGTCGCCGAACATGTCGGTGACGGTGACGCCGTCGGCGCGGATGTCGAACACCGCCACGTCGGTGTAGACGCGCGACACGCAGCGCACGCCGGTCAGCGGATAGGTGCAGGCTTCCACCAGCTTGCTCTGGCCTTCGCGGGTCTGCAGTTCCATCATCACGAAGACGTCCTTGGCGCCGATGGCCAGGTCCATCGCGCCGCCCACGGCGGGGATGGCGTCGGGCGCGCCGGTGTGCCAGTTGGCCAGGTCGCCGTGCTGCGACACCTGGAAGGCGCCCAGCACGCAGATGTCCAGGTGGCCACCGCGCATCATCGCGAACGAATCGGCGTGGTGGAAGAACGAGCAGCCGGGCAGTTCGGTCACGGGCTGCTTGCCGGCGTTGATCAGGTCGTAGTCTTCCTCGCCCTTGGCGGGGGCGGGGCCCATGCCCAGCATGCCGTTTTCGGTGTGCAGGATGACTTCGCGATCGGCCGGCAGATGGTTGGCGACGAGCGTGGGCAGGCCGATGCCGAGGTTCACGTAGGCGCCTTCAGGAATGTCCTGCGCGACGCGGGCGGCGATCTGGTCGCGGGTCAGTTTGGTGCTCATTGCTGCTCCTTGGCGGCCGGGGTGGCTTCGATCTGCACGACGCGTTTCACGAAGATGCCGGGGGTCACGACGGTTTCGGGGTCCAGCTCGCCCAGTTCGACCACTTCGCGCACTTGGGCCACGGCGACGCGCGCGGCGCTGGCCATGATGGGGCCGAAGTTACGGGCGGTCTTGCGGTAGACCAGGTTGCCCCAGCGGTCGCCGCGCTCGGCCTTGATGAGCGCGTAGTCGGCGTGCAGCGGATACTCCAGCACGTACTGGCGGCCGTTGATTTCGCGGATCTCCTTGCCGTCGGCCAGCGGCGTGCCATAGCCGGTGGGCGTGAAGAACGCGCCGATGCCGGCGCCGGCAGCGCGGATGCGTTCGGCCAGGTTGCCCTGGGGCACCAGTTCCAGCTCGATCTTGCCGCTGCGGTACAGGCCGTCGAAGATCTGCGAATCCACCTGGCGCGGGAACGAGCAAATGATCTTGCGCACGCGGTTGGCGCCCAGCAGGGCGGCCAGGCCGGTGGTGCCGTTGCCGGCGTTGTTGTTGATGATGACCAGGTCCTTGGCGCCCTGCTCGAGCAGGGCGTCGATCAGCTCCATGGGCTGGCCGGCAGTGCCGAAGCCGCCGATCATGACGGTGGCGCCGTCGGGTACGTCCGCCAGGGCGGCCGCCGCGCTTGCAACAAGCTTAGAAATCATGATGTTTGCTCATAGGTGGCGTGTCATAATTTGTTCTTAATTAGAACTTTCGTTCTTCTGAAGAACATCGTTTCATGGGGATGAGCCGAGCGTCAAGGCGAGCCGGCGCGGCGTCATCTCCATTTACTCTTTTTGCGGTAGACGGATGGCCGAGCAAGATACCCAGCAACCCAGCGACAGCTACGTGCAGTCCTTCGCGCGCGGCTTGTCCGTGATCCGGGCCTTCGGCCCCGACCGTTCGCAGATGACGTTGTCCGAGGTCGCCGCGGTGACCGGGCTGACCCGCGCCGGCGCGCGCCGCATCCTGCTGACGCTGGAGCACCTGGGCTACGTCACCGTCGACGACCGCAAGTTCTCGCTGACGCCGCGCATCCTGGAACTGGGCTACGCCTACCTGTCCGGTACGCCGTTGTGGAACCTGGCGCTGCCGTACATGGAAGAGGTGGCCGAGCAGACGCGGGAGTCGTGTTCCGTGTCGGTGCTGGAGGGCGCGGACATCGTCTACATCCTGCGCCTGTCCACCCACAAGGTGATGACGATCAACCTGGCCGTGGGCAGCCGCCTGCCGGCCTGGGCGACCTCGATGGGACGCGTGCTGCTGGCGGGGCTGACGGAGCCGGAGCTGGACCGGGTGCTGGCGTTGAGCCAGATCCAGTCCTACACGCCGCACACCATCACGGATATCGCCGAACTCAAGCGCGTGCTGGCCGGCGTGCGCGCCGACGGCTACGCCTGCGTCGCGCAGGAACTGGAGCCGGGGCTGCAGTCGGTGGCCGTGCCCATCATGGACCGCAGCGGCCGCGTGATCGCCGCGATGAACGTCAGCGGCCATGCCAATCGCTTCACGCGCAAGGAAATGCTGGCGGCCTTCCTGCCGCCGCTGCGCCGCGCGGCCGACCAGATCAACCACGCCCTGCTGCGCCGCTAGGCGAAGCAGGGGGGCGAAGAGGACGGCAGGCAGGCGCATGGCTGGCCTCAGATGGGCGCGACGCCCAGCGTCGTGCCGCCGCAGACGTACAGCATCTGGCCGGTGACGAAGCCGTTGTCCGGAGACAGGAAGAACATCGCCGCGCGCGCCACGTCTTCGGGCGTGCCCAGGCGCTTGACCACGATGCTGTTGATGATGCGCTCGGTCTGCGGCGCGCCTGCCGGATTGCTCTTGGTGAACAGGTCGGTGGCGATGGGGCCGGGGCCGATGGCGTTGACGGTAATGCCGTCGCCGCCCAGTTCCATGGCCAGCGTGCGGGTCAGGCCCACCAGGCCGGCCTTGGTGGCCGAATAGACCACGCGGTCGGGCTTGCCCAGCGCGGCGCGCGACGACATGTTCACGATGCGGCCGAAGCCGGCCTCGCGCATGGCGGGCAGCGCGGCCTGCACCAGGATCAACGCGGTGCGCAGATGCAGGTTCACCACGTAGTCCAGGTCCGCCAGCGTGGCCGTGTCGGCCGTGCCGGGGCGGGTGGCGCCAGCGTTGTTGACCAGGCCCACGATGTTGTAGGCCTCGGTCACCTCGCGGGCGACTTCCTTGGTGCGCGCTTCGTCGGTCAGGTCGGCCTGATATGACACCAGTCCCGCGGGCGGCTGCTCGGGCAGTTTGTAGTCGATGTTGACGACCTGGTGTCCCGCATCCAGCAGCATGCGGATGATTGCCGCTCCGATCCCGGCGCTGCCGCCGGTCACGAGATACGCAGTAGGTTTGCTCATATCAGTTCCCTATTCCAAATTCCAACGCAGGCTGAAACGCTGCCGGTACAAATTAGTCCGTCCTCTCCTCGGCGAGGACACCGCCAGATCCGGCTTTGCCGGTCTGCAGGTGTCGCCCCCTGGGGGGCGCGCGTAAGCGCGTACGGGGGGGCTTAATGCGTCAAGTAGCCCCAGAGCAGCACGGCGGTGATGTGGATCACGCCGACCCACAGCATCATGATGACGGTATAGCCCATCACGTCGCGCAGCTTGAGCTTGGACAGCGCCAGCGCCGGCAGGATCCAGAACGGCTGCACCAGATCGTTCCAGGCGTTGCCCAGCATGACGGCCATGGTGGTCTGGTTCAGCGCGCTGCCGATTTCCTTGGCGGCGTCGATCATGAACGGACCCTGGATGACCCAGTGGCCGCCGGCCGACGGCGCGAAGAAGTTGATGACGAACGAGCTGATCAGGCCCCAGAACGGCAGCGACTCGGGCGTGGCCACGTCGACGAACACTTGCGAGATCGTGGTGACCAGGCCGGAGGCGGCCATGATGGCCATGATGCCGGCGTAGAAGGGGTACTGGAGGATGATGCCCGAGATCGTCTTGATGCCTTCGGTCAGCTTGGCCACATAGGCGGCCGGCGTACCCAGCAGGATGATGCCCAGGAACAGGATGATGAAGTTGATCAGGTTCAGGTCCAGCGAACCGCCGTCCATGAAGTGGAAGGTCACGTAGGCGATGCCCAGCGCGCCGATCAACATGCTCAGAATGCGACTGTTGTTCAGCTTGGAGGCGATGGTGCCCTTTTCCAGCATGTCTTCGGCGGCGTTGGACGTGTTGGCGTCGCGGTCGATGGCCGGATCCACTTCAACGATCTTCTCGCCCTTCTTCGGGTGCAGCCAGGCGTTGAGCAGCGGCAGCGTCACGATGATGACCAGGCTGGTGATCAGCATGGGCACCGAGAAAATGGTTTCCGACAGCGGGATGGTGCCCATCTGCTTGGCGGTCGGGTGGCCAGGGGTGGCGACCAGCACCGGGATGCTGGCCGACAGGCCCAGGCCGTACATGGTGAAGCCGCTATAGGCGGCGGCGATGATCAGGGGGTAGTGCACGCCCTTGACCTTGAGCGCCAGCTTCTTGGCGACGATGCCGCCGATGACCAGGCCGAAGCCCCAGTTCAGATAGCTGCCGATGCCGCCGACCAGCGTCGCCACGATGATGGCGGTATGCGGCTTGTGCACGTGGCTGACGATGCGGTTGAGCAGGCGGTCGGTCAGCGGCGCGGTGGCCAGCACATAGCCCATCGCCAGGATCACGGCCATCTGGGTCGTGAAGGCCAAGAGGCTCCAGAAGCCTTTGCCCCAGGCGCGGGTGACGTCGCCGATGCTCTGGCCTTCGATGCCCATGGCCAGCAGCACGGTGAGCAAGGTCAGCGCGATCGCGAAGACGAAGGGATCGGGCAGATACTTGCGCATCAGCTCGGTAAAGAATGAAGCCAGTTTATTCATGATGCTTCCTACAAACTCCGGTCAGGCTGTTTTTTCGCGTCTTGCCCCGCCCGGCGCCGGGTGGCGGCGCGGGTGGGTGGGACGATTGCTTTCTTTGTGTGGTTGGGCTTGTGGCCCGCTGGCGCTGGTGGCGGGAGACCCCGCGCCTTATGTAGTGAATTCTTGCTGGCGGAACCGTCAGGAGCCGCTGGCCTTGCCGTTGAGCCACGCGGCCAGTTCGCCCAGCGCGGCGCTTTTCTCGCGCAGCACGCGTTCGCGGCGCTCGGGGCTCCAGGTGTAGAAACCCTGGCCGCTCTTGGCGCCGATCTGACCGCTTTCAACCTTGCTCTTCAGGAGTTCGGAGGGTTCGCTGCGGTTTTCCAGGTCTTTGTAGAGATAGCTGGCGATCGCGTAATGCACGTCGATGCCGTTCATGTCGCGCTGTTCCAGCGGACCCGACAGGGCCAGGCGGATGCCCAGGCTCCACTTGACCACTTCGTCGATGTCCTCGGCGCTGGCCACGCCTTTCTCCAGCAGCGAGATGGCCTCGCGGGCCAGGGCATGCTGGATGCGGTTGGCGATGAAGCCGGGAATGTCCTGGCGCACCAGCACCGGGCGCTTGCCGGCATGGCGCAGCGTGGCCATGACCCGGGCGACGGTGTCTTCAGAAGTGCCGTCGTTGCGTACCACTTCCACCAGCGGAATCACGTCGGCGGGGGTGAAGAAATGCGTGCCCACGAAGCGGTCGCGGCGCACTACCGCGCTGGCGATGGCGTTGATGGACAGGCCGGAGGTGTTGGTGGCGAAGAGGGTGTGCGCCGGACACAGGGAATCCAGCTTGGCGAAGATGCCGCGCTTGAGTTCCAGGTTTTCCGGCACGGCTTCGATGACCAGGTCGCTGTTGCAGGCCGCTTCCAGTCCGGGCGCGACTTGTATGCGCTGCATCGCTTCCTGGACCTGGCCGGGAGCGTAGACGTTCAACTGGCGGTCTATCGTCTGCAGCGCGCGTTCCAGCGCGCCTTCCATCGGGTCGATCAGGACGACGTTCAATCCCTTCGAGGCGAACAGCGCGGCGATGCCGCTGCCCATGGCGCCTGCGCCGACGATGGCGAGATTCTTGAGGGGAGTATCCATGATGGTTCGCTCGGTGCTGACTGACACGCCGGGCTTGCGGGCGGCACGTGCGGAACCAGGGTGCTTTCTGTCTCTTCCGGAGTGCCTTCCTGTGCGCCTGGCCAGAAAAATCGTTTTGTTCTATATACGAACATTTGTGCGTATATAGAATTTCTGAAAGAGATAGTACTAAAAGTCGCGGGGGGCGGACAAATGGGGGATTTTGGGTGTCCGGCTGGTGGACGGAGGACCGGCGGGAGGCGCCGGCCCATGCTCTGGCGCGAGCGGGGGCCGGCCAGGTATTACCAGCGGTAGGTGGCGGTGCCTATCACTCGCCGCGGCTCGCCATAGAAGCAGCCGTAGGTGCAACTGCCGATGTACGTCTTGTCGGTCAGGTTGGACGCGTTCAGCGCGAACTTCCACGGCCCCGTCGCGTAACTGATCATGGCGTCGAACAGCGTGAAGGACGGCACTTCCACCGGCATGCCGTGCGCCATGCCGCGCGTGCTGCCCACATAGCGTACCCCGGCGCCAATTCTCAGGCCCGGCAGGCCGAAGTCGCCGAAGCCATAGTCGCCCCATAGCGAGAACTGGTTGTAGGGGACCGAGTTCAGGCGCTTGCCTTCCTCGTCGGGCTGCAAGGGGCTGGCCTTGAGCGTGCGCGCGTCGGTATAGGCGTAGGCCGCGATCAGGTTGGCATTGCGGCCGATGCGGGTGCGCGCTTCCAGTTCCAGGCCGCGGGTTCGCGCCTCGCCGGCCTGTATCTGGTAGGACGTGTCCAGGGGATCGGTCACGGTCATGTTCTTGCGGGTCAGTTGGTAGACCGCCGCCGAGAGCATGGTGTCCGAGCCCGCGGGCTGGTAGCGCAAGCCGGCTTCGTATTGCTGGCCGGTGGTGGGCTGGAAGCGGCTGCCCTGGCGGTCCTGGCCGCTGGTCGGCTCGAACGATTCGCTATAGCTCAGGAATGGCGCCAGCCCGTTGTCGGCCAGGTAGACCAGGCCGGCGCGGCCGGTGAAGGCCTTGCTCTTTTCGCCGTCCGCATATTTTTCGTCGGTGAAGAAGTTGCGCTCGTCGACCGTGACCCAATCCTGGCGTCCGCCCAGCAGGACCACCCATTTGTCCGCGATCTTGATCTGGTCCTGAACGTAGATGCCCAGGCGCTTCATGTCGGTGATGGAGGAAGAATCGGGGAAGGGCGCGACAGGGCCCAGCGGCGCGCCGTACACGGGATCGTAGAGGTCGATGTTGTTGTTGCTGCGGATGTAGCGTTCGGTTTCGTGCTTGGGCAGCGAGTAATCGATGCCCGCCAGCAAGGTGTGCCGCACCATGCCGCTGCCCACTTCGTACTGCAAGGACGTATCGGAGATCAGCGCGGAGGAACGGTCCCAGCGTGGCATTGCCCCTCGGTCGGCGGTCCAGCGCTGGTCGGGCGCGAGTTGCCAGATGTCGGTGGAGTGATAGGTGCTGTTCGCATGGAAGTAGCGCGCGCTGTTGCGCAGTTTCAGCTGGCTGTTGAAGGCATGTTCGAACAGATAGCCGATCGAATAGCGCTCCATGTTGAATTTGTCGAAGCCAGGCTCGCCGGTAAAGCGATTGCGTGGGATCTTGCCGTTGACGTTGGGGAGCACGGTGCCCTGCGCCGGCAGGCCATAGACGTAGACGGTATGGTCCTTCTGGTACTCCGCAAGCAGTGTCAGCGAGGTGGCGGCGCTGGGCTGCCAGGTAATTGCAGGCGCGATATAGGTCCTGTCGTCGGGCACGTGGTCGATGAACGTGTCGCTGTCGCGCAGCAGGGCGGTCAGGCGGTATGACCATTTGCCTTCCTCGTCCAGCGCCCCGCCGAAGTCGCCGGATATCTGCTTGCGACTGTAGTTGCCTGCTTCCACGTTCAGTTCGCGCAGCGGTTCGATGGTGGGGCGCTTGCTTACCGTATTGATGATGCCGCCTGGCGATGCCGAACCGTAAAGGACGGACGATGCGCCCTTGAGGAACTCGATCCGCTCCAGCCCGTACACCTCCTGCCGTCCGTTGTAGATGTTCACGGTGTACAGCATGCCGTCGCGATAGTAATTGCCCAGATTGCTGCGGAAGCCTCGCAGGAACAGGCTGTCGGATGTGCGGTCGATGCCTTCGGCGCGGCTGACGCCCGCCACGTAGCCCAGCGCATCCTGAATGCTCTGCGACTTCAGGGTGTCGATTTCTTCCGCGCCGACAACCGAGATGGATTGTGGCGTCTCGATGATGGGCGTGTCGGTACGGGTGCCGGCCGCGCTCAGCCGGGCGGTGTAGCCATGCAGCGGGCCGGTGGCGGTTTCCGCGGCCTGCGCGGTGACGGTCACCGCTTCGAGCGTGGTGGCGTCCTGGTGCGACAGCGGGGCGGGGCGCAGCGTGTAGCTGCCGTTGCTTTCCCGCAGGGCTTGCAGGCCTTGGCCGCGCAACAGTTCGGCGTAGCCTTCGCGCACCGAATAGCTGCCTGACAGGCCGTTGCTGTGCTTGCCCTGCAGCAAGGTGGCGTCCATGCTCAGCTCGACGCCGGCTGCGCTGGCATAGGCATTGAGCACCTGGCTCAGCGGGCCGCCGGGGATGTCGTAGCTGCGCCTGGCCTCGGCGCTCTGC
>NZ_DATCUY010000096.1:0-3709 GCF_036567245.1 Achromobacter sp.
CCGCGAAACCGTGACCCAGCACCCCGTCGTGCTGTTCATGAAGGGCACCGCCCAATTCCCGCAATGCGGCTTTTCCGGCAAGGCCATCCAGATCCTGAAGGGCTGTGGCGTGAAGAAGCTGGTTACCGTCAATGTGCTGGAAGACGACGAAGTCCGCCAGGGCATCAAGGAATTCTCCAGCTGGCCCACCATCCCGCAGCTGTACGTGGCGGGCGAGTTCATCGGCGGTTCGGACATCATGAACGAGATGAACGAATCCGGTGAACTGAAGACGCTGCTGGAGCAATCCGGCGCCACGGCCTAAGCCGCCCATGCGGCGACTGGTCGTCGGCATCACGGGCGCCACCGGCGCGCTCTACGCGGTGCGCATGCTGCAAGCGCTGCGCGGCGTGGACGATGTCGAGACGCATCTGGTGGTGTCGGCGTCCGGCGTGCTGAACATCAAGCATGAACTGGATGTTGGCCGCCACGACATCTACGCGCTGGCCGACCACGTGCACTCCGTGCGCGACGTGGGCGCCACGCTGGCCAGCGGCGCGTTCCAGACGGCGGGCATGGTGATCGTGCCCTGCTCGATGCGCACGTTGGCGGCCGTGGCCCACGGCCTGTCCGACAACCTCATCACGCGCGCCGCCGACGTCACCTTGAAGGAACGCCGGCGCCTGGTGCTGATGGTGCGGGAAACGCCCTTCAACCTGGCGCACCTGCGCAACATGACCGCCGTGACCGAAATGGGCGGCATCGTGTTTCCGCCGCTGCCCGCCTTCTACCACCGGCCGGCCTCCATCGAAGAGATGGTCGACCACACGGTGGCACGCGTGCTGGAACTGTTCGACATCGTCGTGCCTGGTCCGCACTGGGAAGGCATGAAGTAGGGATCCCCCAGGATCCCCATTGCGCTGGCCTATTGCAGCCCGCTCATTGCAGCCCGCTCATTGCCGCAGGCTCACTGCACCAGCCCCAGCCCGTTCAGCGCCGCCAGGTTTTCCGGCCATTGGCGCGCGCGGGCGTTCTGCAGTTCGATGCGGGCCCAGGCCATCCAGCCTGCCCATTCGATGCGCTTGTCCCACGCTGTGCCCCATGCCTGCAAGGCCGCCAGGCCGGCGGCCGCATGCTGCTCGGCCGCGTCGAAATCCCCCGACGTCAGCGCCAACTGCGCCAGCAGCAGCCGGGGTTCGCCCACCCACGGATTGTGCGCCACCGCGGCTTCCAGCAGATGGCGGGCGCTGTCCATTTCCGTCAGCGGATGCATGCGCGTGATGACCTGCCAGTACAGCGCGCTGGCGGCGGCTTCGTCGCGCGGGCTGAGCGTGGCGCGGCACTGGTCGAACGCGGGCGGGACGGGGATGCCGGTGTCGGCGGGCATGCGCGACAGCGGCGCCAGCAGGTGCGAGAGCATCGACAGGATGTTCGACGGCGGCTTCAACGGGCCGGGCCACAGCGACGACGCCCAGTTCGTCTTCAGGTCGCGGCGCTGCTGCTGCGGATAGCCGGCGAAGATCTCGTCCTGCCAGCTGTGCCATTGTTCGCCGATGTCGGCGGCGGACACCACGATGAAGGCGGCGACCTGGCGCGGCGTCAGGGTGAAGACCTGGCCGTCGGCGCCTTCCAGCGTCATCCCGTCGTTGCCTGCGCCCTGGCCTTGCAGTACCGCCTGCACGAATTTCGTGCGCGGCATCGCGCAGAACAGCCTGACCCATTCTTCAGCTTCCGTGCCCAGCACGTCGCGCAAGGTAGAGCGCTCGCGTTCGCGGTCGAACAGCGTCAGGTCCACGTATTCATTGCCGTAGACGCTGTGGAACAGGCCCAGCAGGCGCACTTCGCGCGGCTGGTCCCATAGCGTCAGCGTGCGGTACACGCCCAGCAGGTGATGCTTGAAGGTGCCGGCCTTGTGCCAGTCTTCGCCGGCGCTGCGCGCGAACAGCAGGTCCAGCAACGCGGGCAGGTCCGCATCGACGGCGGCATAGTGATCGGCAAGCAGGGCGCGGGCCTGCGGGTGGAGGTCGTTGGACGTGGGCATGGCGTTGGCGTGATGAATGAATGCAGCCGCTATTGTGTCCGCATGGCGCGGGCTTGTCATGGCCGTGTGTCTTATATGGTTTTGGGCATATCAATATGAATATTCATGGCTTCCGGTTTTGAAGCGCCGTCACTAGAATCGCGGGTCATTCTTTCTTTCCGTAGAGTCCCACCATGCGCCTTCGCCATTCCCTGGCCGTTCTTGCCTCGTTGATCAGTATTGCCGCCGGCCCGGCCATGGCGCAGGACGCCGAACTGAAGGTGGGCGTGACCGTCGGTCCGCATGCGCAGATCGGCGAAGTGGTGCAGCAGGTGGCGGCCAAAGACGGCCTGAAAGTGAAGCTGATAGAGTTCAGCGACTTTATCCAGCCGAACGCGGCGCTGGACGCCAAGGAGCTGGACCTGAACATCTACCAGCACAAGCCTTTCCTGGATTCGCAGAACAAGGCGCGCGGCTACAAGCTGGTGCCGGTGGCGACCGCCGTGGTGCAGCAGATGGGCATCTATTCCAAGCGCGTGAAGTCGCTGGATGCGCTGCCGCAGGGCGGCAAGGTGGCGATTCCGAACGACCCGACCAACGGCGCCCGCGCGTTGCTGGTGTTGCAGGCCGCCAAGCTGATCAAGTTGAAGGACGGCGTGACGGTGACGGCGTCGCTGTTCGACGTGGTCGAAAATCCCAAGAACCTGAAGTTCATTGAAATCGAAGCGGCGCAGTTGCCACATTCGCTGTCCGACGTGGACGCGGCCGCCGTGAATTCGGCCTACGCCATCCCGGCCGGCCTGTCGCCCGCCAAGGATGCGCTGGCGCTGGAAAGCAAGGACGCGCCGTTTGCGGCGGTGGTGATCGCCGCGCGCGAAGACAACAAGAACGATCCGCGCATCGCGCGGTTCATCAAGGCGTACCAATCGGATGAAGTGAAGGCGTTCGTGGCCAAGCAGTTCCCCGGCGCCTACTCCACCTCCTGGTAAGCGGTGCCGCGCCTGGCGGCTGCGCCGTCAGGCGTATTTTCCCGTCAACCCGCCATCCACGACCAGTTCCGTGCCGGTGATATAGGACGCCTCGTCCGAGGCCAGGAACGCCACCGCTTTCGCGACCTCCCAGGGGGTGCCCATCCGGCCCATCGGCACCTGCTTGTCGCGCGCGGCCAGGGCCGCCTGAAGGTCGTCCGGGTCGAACATCCGCGCCACGTTTTTCGCCACGCGCGGCGTATCGATCAAGCCCGGGATGACGGTGTTCACGCGGATGCCGTCGGCGGCGTACTGCTGTGCCGCCATGCGCGCGAAGTGAATGACGGCGGCCTTGCTGACGCTGTAGGCCAAGTGCGGGTAACCGGTGTACCGGATGCCCGCGATGGACGATACCGTGACGATCGCGCCGCCGCCTTGCGCGCGCATTAACGGCGCCAGCAGGCGCGTGGCGATGAGCAGGCTGGTCACGTTCACTTGCTGGATGCGGTCCCAGTCTTCCAGCGAGATCTCTTCCGGTCCGCCCACTTTGCCGATGCCGGCGTTGGCTTGCAGGATGTCGATGCGCCCGTAGCGGCGCAGCGCGGCATCCACCGCGGCCTGCATCGCGTCGGGATCGGCCACGTCCGCCTGCACCGGCAAGGCGCTGCCGCCCGCCTGCTCCACTTCATGGGCGGCGTCTTCCGCGGCGGCCAGATGGGCGTCAAGCGCCACGATGGCCGCG
>NZ_DATCUY010000097.1:0-20852 GCF_036567245.1 Achromobacter sp.
CGGGCATGCGGACTACGACGGCTGGCGCGACAGCCAGCAGCCCTACGACGGCCCGCGCGTGGCGCCGCGCGGCCACATGGCCTATACCTCCGGCACCACCGGCCGGCCCAAGGGCGTGGTGCGCGCACCGTTTCCGCTGGAACACCTGGCACGCCATCAGGAACAGGTCGAAGCGGTGGTGGAAGCGGCCTACGGCCTGCGCCCGGGCTCGCGCGCCTTGCTGCCGGCGCCGATCTACCACAGCGCGCCCAGCGTGTACGCGCAGGTGGCCTTGCGGGTGTGCGAGACCTTTGTGCTGACCGACAGGTTCGACCCCGTGGAGGTCCTGCGCCTGATCGAAGCGCATCGCATCGATACGGTCTACCTGGTGCCCATCATGTACGTGCGCCTGCTGAAGCTGGACGCCGCCACGCGCGCCGCCTACGACCTGTCGTCGCTGCGCTTCGTGGCCTCGACCGGCGCGCCCTGCGCGCCGGAGATCAAGCGCGCCATGATCGAATGGCTGGGCCCCGTCATCCATGAAACCTATGCTTCCAGCGAGGCCGGGATGGTCACGGTGATCGATTCGCACGAAGCGCTCGCCCGCCCCGGCAGCGCCGGCCGGCCGGTCGGCGGCGCGCAAATCAGGATCTATGCCGAGGACGGGTCGCCCTGCGCGGCGGGCGAAATCGGGCGGATCCACGTGCGCCAGCCGGCCTACGCCGACTTCACCTATCGCAACAACCCGCAGGCCCGCGCCGAAGTCGAGAAGGACGGGCTCATTGGCCTGGGCGACCTGGGCTATCTGGATGCCGACGGCTACCTGTACGTGTGCGACCGCGAATCGGACCTGGTGATCTCGGGCGGCGTGAACATCTATCCCGCCGAGATCGAGCACCAGTTGATGCAGTATCCGGGCGTGGCGGATTGCGCCGTGTTCGGCGTGCCCGATGACGAATACGGAGAGCGGCTGATGGCGCTGGTGCAGCCTGCGGCGGGCGCGTCGCCCGAGCCCGAGGCCCTGACGCAATGGCTGACGCAACGGCTCGCGCGCTACAAGGTGCCGCGCGAACTGCAGCTGCGCGCGGAACTGCCGCGCGACGACAACGGCAAGATCGCCAAGCGCAGGCTGCGCGCCGAATTCTGGGCGGGCAGGCAGCGCAAGGTATAGCGGAGCGCGGCGCACGGCCGCGACAACAAGAGCACGATAGCTCGGGAGACAAGCATGGCATACAGACTGAACCACAGGCTGCGTCGCATCGCGGCCGCAACGATCTTCGCGCTCGCCGGCCCTGCCGCCGCGCTGGCGGCCTTTCCGGACAAGCCAGTCAAACTGGTCGTGCCGTACACGCCTGGAGGATCCGCCGACCAATTGTCGCGGGTGCTGGCCGAGGGCATGTCGCGCGACCTCGGGCAGCCCGTGGTCGTAGAGAACAAGCCCGGCGCCAACACCATGATCGCCGCCACCCAGGTAGCGAGATCCGCGCCCGACGGCTACACGGTTTTTCTCGCCAGCAATGCCAGCATGGTGCTCAATCCCATGCTTTACCAGCGCATCGCCTATGACGCCGCGCGCGACTTCCGCGTGCTCGGCATCGCCGCTGAATTGCCGCTGGTGGTAGTGGCCAACAACGAGGTGCCGGCCGGCACGCTGGCCGAGTTCGTCACCTATGCCAAGGCGCAGCCTGGCAAGCTGAACTACGCCTCCGTGGGCATCGGCAATCCGCTGCAGCTGGCGACCGAACTGCTGAAATCGCGCACCGGCATGGACGTGGCGCATATCCCGTACAACGGCAGCGCGCCCGCGTTGACCTCGCTGATGGGCAACGACACCCAACTCATGGTGGACGTGGTCAGCACGTCGCTGCCGCTGGTGCGGGAACGCAAGATCAAGGCGCTGGCCGTCACGACCGGGGAACGGCTGGCCGTGCTGCCGGAGGTGCCGACCGTGGCGGAAAGCGGCTTTCCGGGATTCCGCGCCGCGACCTGGTTCGGCCTGGCCGTGCCGCGCGCCGTGCCGCAGGCCGAGGCGCAGCGCCTGCAGGCGGCGTTGGACAAGGTGCTGAAGGATCCGGCGTTCCGCGGCCGCTTCGAACCGCTGGGCCTGGTGATCCAGGCGCCGCGCAGCCAGGCCGACGTCGACGCCTATGTGCAGGAAGACCGCCAGCGCTGGGGCGCGGTGATCGAGGCCAATCACATCAAGCTGGACTGAGGCGGCTACGGCTGCGGGGGCGTGAGCCCGGCTGATTCACGCCTGAGGGCCGGCGCAAGCGGCCGGCGCCCTCAGGCCTTCTTGCCGCCGCTGCGGCGCGCCTTGCGCGTGACGTTGCGCCGCGACATCTCCGAGTCCAGGATCAGCCGGCCCTCGAGCTTGCCATGCATGCGCTTGACCGAGCGCATCGCGTCCTGCATGTGCTCGCTCATCAGAGTGCGCACTTTCTCCACGTCGCGCTCGCGCGCCGCCACCAGGATCTGGCGATGGAAGCCGGTGTTGGCGCTGCCGAAGCGCTGCTGCTCGGATAGCGGCATCTCGTTGTCGAACACCGTCAACTGCCGGATCATTTCGTTGGTCATCTCGCAGCTGAAGCGCAGGAACGGGTTGGGGCAGGCTGCGGCGAAGATGTCGTGGAAATTGATTTCTTCCTGGCGCTGGGCCAGCGGATCGTCCACATGTTCGGCGGACGGATCGCAGCAGGCGATGTTCTCCTCCAGCGCGGCGAAATGCGCCTCCGTCAGGAATGGCACGGCGCTGGCTGCCAGTTCCGGCTCCAGCAGCTTGCGCACCTGGTAGATGTCCTCGATCCGCACTTCCTTGAAGAACAGGTAGTTCTGCATCAGCTGGAAGGTGCGGTCCAGCGGCACCTCGACCACGGTGCCGCCGCCGCCCGGCCCGGTGCTGACCTTCACCAGCCCCTGCACCTCCAGAGACTTGAGCGCTTCGCGCATGGTGCTCTTGCTGACCGAGAACATGCTTTGCAGCTCGCTCTCGCGCGGCAGCTTGTCGCCCGGCAACAGATTCTTGGCCGTGATCAGCCGCTTGATCTCCTCGGCGACCAGGTCGCTGCGCTTGGGCGGACTCGAGGCGCCCGCGGCTTGTAGGTCGTGACTGTTGAACGCCATTGCGTTCCTCCGTTGCTGCGTGGTGTGCGCGGGGCTGGCCCCGTGGCGGTACTGCGCGGACCCCGGGTTATACCTGATGCGCCCGCTATTGACAGAGCCGGCTCGCCAAACTGATCATGATAATAATCCTATTTATCATGATAAATAGGATGGTAGTCGCAGTATAGGCACGAAGCGCCAGGACTTGCGAGTACGCCCACGCGGCGGCGGCCCTGGCACGGGAGCTTGGAGCAGACAGAGTCGGAATGGGGACGCGCATGGTGCGCGCCCGACATCGTCAATATGCCGCGGCAGCGCCAGCGGCAGCCAGGGAGAACCATCTTGAATCGCCGCAACCTGCTGAAAATGGCCGCGCTTGGCGCGGTGCCCGGATCGCTATGGGCCGCCCGGTCCGCGTTGGCGCAAGCCGATGCCATCCAGTTCGGGTGTCCGGTGCCCATGTCGGGCGCCTTTGCCGCCAACGGCAAGTACGCCGACCTGGGCATGAAACTGGCGCTGGAGCAGTACGGCCGCGCCCTGGACCGGCCGCTGGCCTATACCGTGCTGGACACCGAGGGCAAGCCGGCCACGGCGGTGCGCAAGGTGCAGGAAATCTCGCAACAGAAGGGCGTCAAGTTCTTCGCCGGCGGCATCCTGTCGTCCGAGGCCCTGGCCATGGGCAAGGAAGTGGAGCGCGCCGGCGGCGTCTTCATCACCACCGCAGGCGCGGACGAAATCACCGGCAAGGACTGCAACCGCGCGACTTTCCGCTGGTCGGTGCCCACCTTCGGCGCCATCGAGCAGACCGTGCGCCCCTTGCTGGAAAAGCTGCCCAACGCCAAGCGCTGGTACACCATCACGCCGCAATACGTGTTCGGCGACGGCTTGCTCGGCGCGGCCAAGGCGATCTTCAAGGAAAAGGGCATCGAGCATGTGGGCAACAGCTACCACTCGCTGACCGAGAAGGAGTTCAGCGGCTACCTCACCAACGCCATGGCCGCCAAGCCGGACGTGCTGCTGATCCTGAACTTCGGCTCGCAGTCGTCGGACACGCTGCGCCAGGCCGTCAGCTTTGGCATGAAGCAGAACTGCACCATCCTGGTGGCCTGGGCGTCGGGCCTGGAACAGTTCGAAGGCCTGGGCGCCGACCTGTGCGAAGGCGTGTATTTCGGCGCGCAGTACTGGCACGGCATCGACTCGCCGCTGAACAAGGAATTGGTGCAGCTGTCCAGGGACAAGACGCGCGCCAATCCCAACTACAGCCTGGCGGGCTCCTACATCTGCACCCGCATCATGCTGGACGCCATCGTCAAGGCCGGCAGCGCCGACCCGGCCAAGGTCATCGCGGTCATGGAGGGCATGGCCTACGAAGGCCTGACCGGCAAGGAGGAAATCCGCAAGGAAGACCACCAGGTCCTGAAGAACTACTACCTGCTCAAGGGCCGCGCCAAGAAGGACATGAAGGACAAGGACGACTACGCCGAGATCGTGCATAGCGGCCGCTCCTTCCTGCCGCCCGGAGAAACCGGCTGCAAGCTGTAGCGCGCCCCTGAGGCGAGCCGCCGCGGACGCGCTGCGTCCGTGGTGGCTGCGCATCCCGCGGCCTTTCGTTTCCTTCTCCGGGCATTCCAATGAACGTCTATCTCCTCCAGATCATCAATGGGATCGGGGTAGGCATGCTGTACTTCCTTCTGGCAGTCGGCCTGTCCATCGTCTTCGGTCTGTTGCGCTTCGTGAACTTCGCCCACGGGGCGTTCTATCTGCTGGGCGCCTACTTTTGCTTCCAGGCCATCCAGTGGGGCCTGAATTTCTGGCTGGCGCTGGCCATCGTGCCGCTGCTGGTGGGCGCGTTCGCCTGGGTGGCTGAAAAAGTGCTGCTGCGCCACGTCTACGCGCAGGCGCACGAATTCCACATCCTGATCACCGTGGGCCTGGCGCTGGTGCTGCAGGAACTGGTCATCGTGATCTGGGGGCCGATAGGCGACAACGTCGCCGCGCCGTCCGCGCTGCAAGGCGTGGTCATGTGGGGCAGCTTCATCTATCCCAAGTACCGCCTGTTCGTGATCGGCTTCACCGCGGTCTTCTCGCTGCTGCTCTGGTACGTGCTGGAAGGCACACGGCTGGGCAGCGCGGTGCGCGCCGGCAGCGAATCCACCGAGATGGTGTCCATGCTGGGCATCAACGTGTTCCGCATGTTCAGCCTGGTGTTCGCGCTGGGCGCGGCGACCGCGGCCCTGGCTGGCGTGCTGGCCGCGCCGATCCGCGGCGTCGAGCCCTTCATGGGGATCGAAGCGCTAGGCATCGCCTTCGTCATCGTGGTGGTGGGCGGCATGGGCAGCTTCTTTGGCGCGCTGGTCGGCGGCCTCTTGATCGGCGTGGTGCAGAGCGTGATGAGCACGCTGTGGCCGGAAGGCGCGCGGCTGATGATCTATGTGGCGATGGCGGCGGTGCTGCTGCTGCGTCCGCACGGCCTGATGGGGAGAGGATGATGACGCGATTGAAATCGCATGCCCAGTTGCTGCTGGCGCTGGCCGTGGTCCTGCTGCTGCCGCTGTGCATGCAGTCGGGTTCGCTGGCCACGGAAGTGCTGATCTATTCCCTGGCGGTGCTCGGCTGCAACCTGCTGCTGGGATTCACCGGCTTGCTGTCGTTCGGCCAAGGCATCTTCTTCGGCCTGGGCAGCTACGCCGTCGGCATCCTGCTGACGCGTACCGGCCTGCCCATGCCCCTGGCGCTGCTGGCTGCGATGGCGGTGGGCGCATTGGGCGCGACGCTGGTGGGCTGGTTCGCGATCCGCCAGCGTGGCACCTACTTCGTGATGCTGACGCTGGCCTTCGCGCAGATGTTCTACTTCCTGGCATACAGCCTGCCCGACCTGACCGGAGGCGACAACGGCCTGCTGGACGTGCCGCGTCCGGCATTCTCCGTCGCGGGCATGGAACTCATGCCGCTGGCGACGCCCTGGCAGTTCTATGCCTTCGTGGCGGTGTGCTTCCTGGCGGTGTTTTGGCTGCTGCTGCGCGTGACCAACTCGGTATTCGGGCGCACTCTGCTTGCGATCCGCGACAACGAGGCGCGCGCCATGGCGGTCGGCTACAACGTGCGCCTGTTCAAGTTGGCGGCCTTCGCCATCTCCGGCGCCGTGACGGCGCTGGCCGGCGCCTTCCTGGCGATGATGACCGGCATCGCGCCGCTGTCCAGCATCGAATACCACAGCAGCGAGATGATCTTGGTCATGACCGTCATCGGCGGTACCGGCAACCTGTTTGCCTCGGTGTTGGGCGCGGCATTCTATGTGCTGTTCGCGGACTGGCTCTCCACGTTGTGGCCGCGCTGGCTGATGCTGCTGGGCTTCCTGCTGATAGCTGTCAGCCTGTTCATGCAGAAGGGCTTGTGGGGGCTGGGAGTACGCATCTGGCTGGCGCTGCGGCGCAAGCCTGCCGGCGCAGAGCAGGCCGCCAAGGAGGGCAGCGCATGAACCAGGAAAATTCCGCGCCGCTGCTGAAAGCCAGCGGCATCGTCAAGCGCTTCGGCAAATTCGTGGCGCTGCATGGGGTGGACTTGCAGGTGCGGCCGCGCACGGTGCATTCGGTGATCGGGCCGAACGGCGCCGGCAAGACCACGCTGTTCCACATCCTGACGGGCACGCTGCGCACCAGCGAAGGCAGCATCGTGTTCGACGGCCAGGACGTCACGCAGGAGGCCGACTTCCAGCGCGTGCAGCGCGGCATCGCGCGCTCGTTCCAGGTCACCAGCCTGTTCGCCAACCTGTCGGTGCGTGAAAACCTGCGGCTGGCGGCGCAGGGCGCGCATCGCGCCGGCGCCTTCGATTGCTGGCATCCGCCCACTGGTCAGCGGGCGCAGCGCGAGGTCGTCGACGCGGCGTTGGAACGGCTGGGCTTGTCGCGGCTGGCGGAGATTGCGGCGGGGGCGCTGTCGCACGGCCAGCAGCGGCGCCTGGAAGTGGGCATGGCGCTGGCGGCCAGGCCGCGCGCCATCTTCCTGGACGAACCCACTTCCGGCATGGGGGTGGACGACCTGGAGGAAATGAAACGGTTGATCCGCAGCCTGCGCGACGACCACACGGTGGTGCTGATCGAGCACAACATGAACATCGTGATGGACATCTCCGACACGATCACGGTGATGCAGCAGGGCCGCGTGCTGGTCGAGGGCGCGCCCGACGCGATCCGCAGCGACGAGCGGGTGCGCGCCGCGTACCTGGGCAACATGATCACGGGAGGCCGGGCATGATGCTGCATGTCGACGCCATACACAGCTATTACGGCAAGAGCCATATCCTGCAAGGCGTATCGATCGAGCTGCCGCAGGGCGAGGTGATCACGCTGCTCGGGCGCAATGGCGCGGGCAAATCGACCACGCTCAAGACCATCGCCGGCGTGATCGCGCCCAAGGGCGGCGCGGTGCGCTATGGCGGGCGCGACATCGCCGGGCTGCCGGCGCACAAGATCGCGTCCATGGGGATCTGCCTGGTGCCCGAGCACCGCGGCATCTTCAAGCTGCTGACGGTTGAGGAAAACCTGAAGCTGGGCATGCGCCGCGATTCGCCCTGGCAGCTGGAAGACATCTACCGCATCTTTCCGCGCCTGAAGGAGCGGCGCAGGAACGGCGGCGGCCAGTTGTCGGGCGGTGAACAGCAGATGCTGGCCATCGGCCGCGCGCTCATGAACCATCCGCGCGTGCTGATGCTGGACGAGCCGGTCGAGGGCCTGGCGCCGGTGATCGTCGAGGAGATCGTGGCGCAGATCAAGTCCATCAAGCAGGCCGGCGTCACCATCCTGCTGGTGGAGCAGAACCTGGAGGTCTGCACCCAACTGGCCGACCGCCATTTCATCATCGAGCAGGGATCCATCGTCTACCAGGGCAGCAACCAGGCCTTCATGGCGGACGAGAACGTGAAGGACCGTTATCTGGGCGTGGGCGTGTAGGGACCGTCCGCGGGGCGCAACATGAAGCAAGGATTCAAGGAAACACCATGGAAATGAACACACTGGAGGCCGTCAGCGGCATCCGCATCGACGGCAGCCGCCTCTGGAACTCGCTGATGGAGCTGGCCCGCATCGGCGCCACCGACAAGGGCGGCGTGTGCCGGCTGGCGTTGAGCGACCTGGACCGGCAGGGTCGCGACCTGGTCTGCGCCTGGGCTCGCGAGTTGGGTTGCAGCGTTCGAGTGGATGCCATCGGCAACATCTTCATGCGCCGCGCCGGCCTGCGCGATGATCTGCCCGCCGTGATGACCGGCAGCCATATCGACACTCAGCCCACTGGCGGCAAATTCGACGGCAACTACGGCGTACTCGCCGGCCTTGAAGTCCTGCGCACCCTGCACCAGCGCGGCATCGCCGCCGAGGCGCCGATGGAAGTGGTGGTGTGGACCAACGAGGAGGGCTCGCGCTTCGTACCCGTGATGATGGGCTCGGGCGTGTACGCCGGCGCCTTCACACTGGAACACGCGCTGGCGGCGCAGGACCGCGACGGCGTCAGCGTGGACGAAGCGCTGCGCGCCATCGGCTACGCCGGCCCGGAAGCGGCCCGGCCGGGGACGGTCGGCGCCTACTTCGAGGCGCACATCGAGCAAGGTCCCATCCTGGAGGACCGGGGCATTACCATCGGCGCGGTGCAGGGCGCCTTGGGCCAGCGCTGGTACGACGTCACCATTACCGGCCAGGAGGCGCATGCCGGACCCACGCCCATGGAACTGCGCCGCGACGCTTTGCTGACGGCGTCCAGGTTGGTGCTGGAGGTCAACCGCATTGCGCTGGAGCATGCGCCGCATGGCCGCGGCACGGTGGGCTGCATCGATAGCTTTCCGAATTCGCGCAACGTGATTCCGGGCCGCGTGGCGCTGACCGTGGACCTGCGCGCGGCCGACGACGCCACGCTGGACAGCATGGCCGCGGCGTTCGCGCGCGTCTGCGGCGAACTGGCCGAGCCTGGCCGATTTCAGGTCGAAAGCAAGGAGGTGGTGTACTTCCCGCCGCAGCCCTTCGAGCCCCGGCTGGTGCAGGCGATTCGCGACGGCGCCAGCACGCTGGGCCTGGATTCGCTGGACGTGATCAGCGGCGCAGGGCATGACGCGGTCTATATGGCGCGGGTGGCGCCGACCGCCATGATCTTCGTGCCATGCAAGGATGGCATCAGCCACAATGAAATCGAGGACGCGCAGCCCGAGCACCTGGAGGCGGGCTGCAATGTACTGCTGCACGCCATGCTGCGCTGCTGCGGCCGTATCCAGTTCGCGGAAGGGGGCGTGCAATG
Organism: Achromobacter sp.; assembly: GCF_036567245.1. Lineage (GTDB taxonomy): Bacteria > Pseudomonadota > Gammaproteobacteria > Burkholderiales > Burkholderiaceae_B > Achromobacter. Next base: position 9,358 of record NZ_DATCUY010000097.1, read on the forward strand.
AAGGTGCTGATTGCGCGTCTGAATCACGAGACCAATACCTTCTCACCCGTGCCCACGCCGCTGTCCGCCTTCGGCAACGGCGGTCCGGCCTACGATGCGGCAGCCTACGAAGAGAACAAGGGCAAGCGCACGGCGATGTCGGCGTTCATAGACCTGGCCGAAGCGCGCGGCGCCGAGCTGGTCACGCCGGTTTCGGCCACCGCCTATCCCAGCGGCCGCGTCGATGGGCAGGCCTATGCCGAATTGTGCGGCCGTATCGTCGCCGCTGCGCCGGGCTGCGATGTCATCCTGCTGGACCTGCATGGCGCCATGGCGGTGGAGACCACCGACGACGGCGAGGGCGACTTGCTCGAACGGCTGCGCGCCGCCGCGCCTGGCGCGCCGATCGCGGTGGCGCTGGACCTGCACGGCAACGTCACGCAGAAGATGATGGACAACGCCGACGTCATCGTCAGCTTCAAGACCTATCCCCACATCGACATGTACGAAACCGGCGAGCATGCCGGCAGGCTGCTGTTCGCAGGCATCGACGGCAATTGCAAGCCGGTCATGGCGTGGCGCCGCCTGCCCTTGGTGTCGCATTCCCTGCGCAGCAACACGGCCGAAGGAGCCATGCGCGCCGCCGTCGAAGCGGCGCGGCAGGCCGAGGCCGCGGGTGCGCTGGGCGTGTCGGTGCTGGCCGGCTTCGGCCTGGCCGACATCCCTCATCCCTGCGTCAGCGTGGTGGCCGTCGCCGACGGCGACCGCGCAGAGGCAGAGCGCGTGGCGGGCGAGGTCGCCGCCCTGATCTGGGAGCAACGCGACGGCTTCTACTACGACAGCGAGCCGCTGGCCGAGTCGCTGGCGCGCGCCAAGGCGCTGGCCGAGGACGCCAGCAAACCCGTGCTGCTGCTGGACCATGGCGACAACTGCATGAGCGGCGGCACCTGTGACACCCTGGACGTGCTGATGGCCGCGCTGGAAGCGGGGCTGGACGGCATCCAGGCCGGACTGTACTGCGACCCCGAGGCCGTTGCCGAACTGACCCGTGCTGGTGTCGGCGCCACGGTGGAATTGCCGGTGGGCAACAAGCGCGCCATCGGCGAGATCGGCCGCGGCGCGCAGCCCGTCACGTTGCGCGGCACCGTGAGCGCGCTGAGCAATGGCGAATACGTGATCACCGGCCCGACCTATACCGGGCAACTGGCCTGCATGGGCCGCAGCGCGGTGCTGGACATAGGCGCGGCGCAACTGGTGCTGACGGAACAGACCCACGAGCCCTGGGACCTGGGCGTGTTCCAAAGCCTGGGGCTGGACCCGTCCCGCGCCCGTTTCGTGCTGGTGAAGTCGCGGATGTATTGCCGCCCGGTGTTCGTGCCGATCTCCCAGGCGCTGGTCGAATGCGACAGCCCGGGCGTCACCAGTTCCGACTGGTCGCTGTTCGAATTTCGCAGGCGCGCGCGGCCGCTGTACCCGCTGGAACCCATGGCGGCGGCCGACTACGATCCCCGCGCAGGGGCGTAGGGCGGCCGATAGGCTGGAGGGAAGAGGGGGCGCCACGCGCGGCAGCTGTGGCGCCCGGGCAACGGACATTCTCAAACAAAAAGTAACATAAATGAGAATGATTCCTCTTGCCGTAAAATCAGACGCTCAGCATTTCCAGCCCCCCTTGGCGCAGCCGGCCCGGCAAGGCCCCGGCCTTCCGGCATTCCAGACGCATCCGTAGTTCTCTAGTGCGCGCGTGACCCCATCGGGATTTTGCACACATGCCTCTGATCTTCCCGATATGAAAATCCGAACTCTTGCCTGCATGGCCGCCGCGCTGCCGTGCTATCTCCCTGTTGCCCAAGCCCAGTCCAGTGCTGAGCAGGGCGGATCCGTCGTCTCCATGGACGCCATCAAGGTCGAGGCCAGCGCCGATGCCTCGGCCGGCGGTCTGGCCGAACCCTTTGCCGGCGGGCAGGTCGCGCGCGGCGGCCGCGTCGGCCTGCTGGGCACGCAGGACCTGATGGACACGCCGTTCAGCATCACCAGCTACACCAATGAACTGATCCAGGACCGCCAGGCCCGCAGCGTCGGCGACGTGCTGCAGAACGATCCGGGCGTGCGCGTGGCGCGCGGCTTCGGCAACTTCCAGGAGGCGTACTTCATCCGCGGCTTCATCCTGAGTTCGGACGACGTGGCCTATAACGGCCTCTACAGCCTGCTGCCGCGCCAATACATCGCCACCGAACTGTTCGAGCGCGTGGAAGTCCTGCGCGGCGCCTCGACGTTCCTGACCGGCGCCCCGCCCAACGGCGGCGGCATCGGCGGCGTGATCAACCTGGTGCCCAAGCGCGCACCGAACGAACCGCTGACCCGCGTCACCACTGGCGTGTCCAGCGGCGGGCAGTTCCAGCTCTCCACCGATATCGCCCGCCGCTTCGGTCCGGGCGACAGTACCGGCATCCGCTTGAATGCCGCGCAACGCAGCGGCGACACCGGTATTGATGATGAACATTCCCGCACCAGCCTGGTGTCGCTGGGCCTGGACTGGCGCTCGGCCGACACCCGGTTGTCCGCGGACATCGGTTGGCAGGAAAACAAGCTCAAGCGAGCGCGTCCGAACGTGTCCCTCACGGGCCTGAAGGACCATGTGCCGGATGCGCCCGACGCCAGCAGCAATTACGCGCAGCCCTGGTCATACTCCAATGAACGCGACGTATTCGGCACCGTGCGCGCTGAACATGATTTCAGCGACAAGCTGACGGCCTGGGCGGCCTTCGGCATGCGCCGCAGCGATGAGGCAAACTCGCTGGGCAACGTCACGCTGACCAACGCCAACACCGGCGCGGGCAATTTCTACCGTTTCGACAATACCCGCAAGGACAGCGTCAACACGGGAGAACTGGGTCTGCGCGCCAAGGCCCGCACCGGCCCGGTGGGACATGAGTTCGTCGTGTCGGCGGCCTTCTTCGACCTGAAGAAGAAGAACGCCTACGTGATGGACTACAAGAACACCTTCCCCACCAACATCTACGATCCCATTTCGTACGACAAACCCGCATTCAGCGCGGATGCGCTGCGCGGCAATGACCTGGACGATCCGGCTTTGCAGGGCCGTACCCGCACCAGCAGCTACGCCATCGGCGACACCATGTCGTTCCTCGACGACCGGGTGCTGCTGACCCTGGGCGTGCGGCACCAGCGCCTGTCGATGCGCAGCTATGCCTACAACACCGGCAAGGAAAACGGCGCCTACGACCAGAGCCACAATTCGCCGGCCGCAGGCCTGGTGGTCAAGGTGGCGCCGAGCGTGTCGCTGTACGCGAACTACATCGAAGCCCTGGTGGCGGGCGATACGGCGCCGCTGAACGCCAACGGCAGGCCCGTGACCAACGGCGGCGAGAGCCTGTCGCCCTATGTCTCGAAGCAGAAGGAAATCGGCGTCAAGTACGAGGACGACGGCCTGGGCGCGGGACTGGCCCTGTTCTCCACCGACAAGCCGCGTTCCGCGTACACGCCCACCAATACCTTCACGGCATCGGGCAAGGACCGCCACCAGGGCGTGGAACTCACCATGTACGGCGAACCCGTGCAGAGCGTGCGCCTGCTGGGCGGCCTGACCTGGCTGGACGCCAAGCAGCGTTCGACCGGCACCGCCACCCTGGACGGCAACCGCGTGATCGGCGTGCCGCGCTTCCAGGCCAATATGGGCGTGGAGTGGGACATCCCCGGCGTGCCGGGCCTGGCCGTCGACGGCCGGGTGGTCTACACCGGTTCGTCCTACGCGGATGACGCCAACACGCTCAAGGTGCCGGGTTGGACCCGCTTTGACGCGGGCCTGCGCTACCTGATGGACGTGGACGGCCATGTCGTGACCTTGCGCGCCCGCGTGGACAACATCGCCAACCGCAACTATTGGGCGTCGGTGGGCGGGTTCCCCGGCAATGGCTACCTGGTGCTGGGCGGTCCGCGCACCTTCTCGCTCAGCGCGAGCATGGACTTCTGAGTTCAGGCGGCGTTCACCAGAACCAGCCGCCGCGCGTCAGATCCGCCTCGCAGCCCTTGTACTGCGAGGCGAATTTCTGAGCCCTCGCCTGTACCTTCTGCGACACGGTCTTGAGCCACGCCTTGCGGTCATAGCTGCGGTTGCGGTAGCCGGTCCAGCCTTCGTGGTAGTTCAGATACTGGCCATAGGCGTCGGACTTGGACACGCCATTGATGCGCTGGGTCTTGCTCATGTACCAACCCATGAAATCCAGCGCGTCGGCGAAGTCGTCGCGGCTGGAACCCCAGCCTCCCGCGTCCTTCTTGTAGTCGTCCCAGGTTTCGTCCTTGGCCTGGGCGTAGCCGTAGGCGGAACTGACGCGGCCCCAGGGGATGATGCCCAGGAAGTAGTAGCGCGGCGGCACCGCGTCCTGTTTGAAGGAAGACTCCTGGTACATCATGGCCATGGGCACCGGCACCGGCGCGCCCCATTTCTTCTGCACCTTCAAGGCGGCATCGTGCCAGTCCGGTTTTTCGCGAAAGATGGCGCAGATGTTCTCGGGATTCGAGGGCGGCGCGGTGGCGCAGCCGGCAAGCGCCAGCAGTAGCAGGGGCGGCAGCAAAAGCCGGGTCATTGGCGGTCTTTCTCCGGAGATCGGGGACGGGGTTGAGGGGGGAGTGTCACAAGATACCGCGATTGTATGAAAACGTATCGCGGAAAAAGTTCCGTCCCTGAAATTCTCCGGCGAAGGCGGCGGGGCTGCCTTGGACGCAGGCAAAGAAAAACGGCCCCGGAGCGATCCGGGGCCGTCTTGCGGGCGATGCAGCCGGGGCTGCGCAGCCTGACGCTTAGACTTCGATGACGTCAGCCACGTCCTTGTAGTCCGGGATCTTGTCGAAGTTCAGGTACTGGTAGATCTGGTCGCCGCTCTTGTTGATGACGCCCATGTCGGCCATGTACTCGTCCTTGGTCGGGATGCGGCCCAGCTTCGAGCAGATGGCGGCCAGTTCGGCCGAACCCAGGTACACGTTGGTGTTCTTGCCCAGGCGGTTCGGGAAGTTGCGGGTGCTGGTCGACATGACGGTCGCGCCTTCGCGCACCTGGGCCTGGTTGCCCATGCACAGCGAGCAGCCCGGCATTTCCGTACGGGCGCCGGCGGTGCCGAACACGCCGTAGTGGCCTTCCTCGGTCAGTTGCGTGGCGTCCATCTTGGTCGGCGGGGCCACCCACAGCTTGACCGGGATGTCGCGCTTGCCTTCCAGCAGCTTGGAGGCTGCGCGGAAGTGGCCGATGTTGGTCATGCAGCTGCCGATGAACACTTCGTCGATCTTGGCGCCGGCGACTTCCGACAGCGTCTTCACGTCGTCGGGGTCGTTGGGGCAGGCCACGATGGGCTCGTGCACGTCGGCCAGATCGATTTCGATCACGGCGGCGTACTCGGCGTCGGCGTCCGGCTCCAGCAGCTTGGGGTCGGCCAGCCAGGCTTCCATGGCCTTGATGCGGCGGCCCAGGGTGCGCTCGTCTTCGTAGCCGTTGGCGATCATCCACTTCAGCATCACGATGTTGCTGTTGATGTACTCGATGATCGGTTCCTTGTTCAGGAACACCGAGCAGCCGGCGGCCGAGCGTTCGGCGGAAGCGTCCGACAGTTCAAAGGCTTGTTCGACCTTCAGGTCGGGCAGGCCTTCGATTTCCAGGATGCGGCCGGAGAAGATGTTCTTCTTGCCTTGCTTGGCAACCGTCAGCAGGCCTTGCTTGATGGCGTACAGCGGGATCGCGTTGACCAGGTCGCGCAGGGTCACGCCAGGCTGCAGCTTGCCCTTGAAACGCACCAGCACCGATTCCGGCATGTCCAGCGGCATCACGCCGGTGGCGGCGGCAAAGGCGACCAGGCCAGAGCCGGCGGGGAACGAGATGCCGATGGGGAAGCGGGTGTGCGAGTCGCCGCCGGTGCCGACGGTGTCGGGCAGCAGCATGCGGTTCAGCCACGAGTGGATCACGCCGTCGCCCGGACGCAGCGAGACGCCGCCACGGGTGCTGATGAATTCCGGCAGCGTGTGGTGCGTCTTGACGTCCACGGGCTTGGGGTAGGCGGCGGTGTGGCAGAACGACTGCATCACCAGGTCGGCCGAGAAGCCCAGGCAGGCCAGGTCCTTCAGTTCGTCGCGGGTCATGGGGCCGGTGGTGTCCTGGCTGCCGACCGAGGTCATCTTCGGTTCGCAGTAGGTGCCCGGGCGGATGCCCTTGCCTTCCGGCATGCCGCAGGCGCGGCCGACCATCTTCTGGGCCAGGGTGTAGCCCTTGCCGGTATCGGCCGGGTCCTTCGGCAGGCGGAACAGCGTCGAGGCCGGCAGGCCCAGCGCTTCGCGCGCCTTGGCGGTCAGGCCGCGGCCGATGATCAGCGGAATGCGGCCGCCGGCGCGCACTTCGTCGAACAGCACGTCGGACTTCACTTCGAATTCGGCGATGACTTCGCCGTTCTTCAAAGCCTTGCCGTCATAGGGGCGCAGTTCGACCACGTCGCCCATTTCCATCTTGGAAACGTCGAGTTCGATCGGCAGGGCGCCGGCGTCTTCCATGGTGTTGTAGAAGATCGGGGCAATCTTGTTGCCCAGGCACACGCCGCCGAAGCGCTTGTTCGGCACGAAGGGGATGTCTTCGCCGGTGAACCACAGCACCGAGTTGGTGGCCGATTTGCGCGACGAACCCGTGCCGACCACGTCGCCGACGTAGGCGACCAGGTGGCCCTTTTCCTTCAGGGCTTCGATGAACTTGACCGGGCCGCGCTTGCCGTCTTCTTCCGGTTCGAACGCGGCGCCGTCACGCTTGTTCTTCAGCATCGCCAGGGCGTGCATCGGGATGTCGGGGCGGGTGGTGGCGTCGGGAGCCGGCGACAGGTCGTCGGTGTTGGTTTCGCCGGGCACCTTGAAGACGGTGATGGTCAGGCTTTGCGGCAGTTCTGGACGGCTGGTGAACCATTCGGCGTCGGCCCAGCTTTGCATCACGGACTTGGCGTTGGCGTTGCCCTTGTCCGCCTTTTCCTTCACGTCGTGGAAGGCGTCGAACATCAACAGGGTTTTCTTCAGCGCAGCGGCGGCGATGGTGCCGATTTCTGCGTCGTCCAGCAGGTCGACCAGCGGGCCAATGTTGTAGCCGCCCAGCATCGTGCCGAGCAGTTCAGTCGCCTTGGCACGGCTGATCAGCGCACAAGCTTCCTTGCCCAGCGCCACGGCGGCCAGGTACGAAGCCTTGACCTTGGCGGCGTCGTCCACGCCGGCCGGCACACGGTGAGTCAGCAACTCGACCAGGTTCTGCTCTTCGCCAGCGGGCGGGTTCTTGAGCAGTTCGATCAGTTCAGCGGTTTGTTTGGCCGTAAGGGGCAGCGGGGGGATCCCCAGAGCCGCGCGTTCGGCAACGTGTTGGCGGTAATTATCCAGCATGTGAGGCCTGCTCAAAGTCGGGTTGGAAGAAGGGTTGTTGGCCGGATTGTAGAGGGAACAGGGGGGCGCAAGCAAATGTCTTATATCTTATATAAGACTTGGGCTGATAGCTGTTGCTTAAGGGCGACGACGGGGCGGCAGCCCCTGCCGATACGCGCCGGGATGGGGGGGACGGGGCGGGCGCCGCCCCGGGGCGGGACCGCCTAGCGCGGTCCGGCGTCGTACACCACGCCCACCCGGGCGAAGTTGCCGCCGTACTGTTTGACGTCCACCTGGAACGGCGCGCTTTCGTCCGGCTTGAGCTTGGGCAGCCGCAGTTCCTGGAAGACCGCGCCGCTCAGCTTGTCCTGGGCGTCGTACAGGCTGACCCAGACTCTGACGTTTTCCACTTCGGCCTGGCTGTCGTTGCGCACGCGTCCGTGCACGGTCACGTACTTGTAGCGGAAGCGGTAGGTGAAGTTCAGGGTGCCGGTGCCGACCTGGGCCTCGGTGTTCTCGACCGTGACCGCCAGTTTCGGGCGCGGGCCGGGCAGGGCGGCGCGCTTGGCGGGCAGCCAGTCGGTCTTGACCTCGCTGTAGCGGTCGATGCGGCCTGTCAGCGCCACGGGCACCCTTTCTCCGGGGTACAGGCGCGCCGGCAGGCTCCAGGCCTGGCGCACGTCCAGCCGGCGGGATCCGTCGAACAGAGAGATATCCGCCTTCGGCGACAGGACGACGTACTGGTCGCTGGTGTTGACCAGCTCGGCGTACATGACCGGGCGCTCGATCTCGTCGAGCAGGCGGCGCGGCGCGGACAGCTTGAGCGCGCTGGCGTCGAACAGGGCGAAGCCCGGATCCAGCAGTTCCTCGGTGGTCAGGCGCACGTGCTCGATGACCCGCGGGTCGGCCGGGCTGACGCGCACGATGCGGCTAGGCAGTGCTTCTTCCTTGGGGGCGGCGAGCGCGGTGGCCGGGTTTTCACTTTGCACCATGTAGTCGTAGGACGCGACCTGGCCCTCGGCCAGCATCTCGCAGCGCACGTCGAAGGAGGTCAGCGCGTCCGGGGCCAGCGGGCTGGCGGCGCCGTAGCCGTTGCCGGTGCCGATCAGCTTGCCGTCCTCGCCGTACAGCATCACCGTGATCTGGCTGCTGTTGGCCTCGTCGGTGCCGTTGTTCTTCAAGAGGCCGACCAGCCGATAGGCGCCGTCGTTGCGCACCAGTTGCACCTTGCTGGCGGCCACGTCGTTGTTCCTGTCCCGCGCCAGCCTCGGCTGCGAGACCTGCAACGTATAGCGGCTGTAGGCCTGACTGGGCGTGGAGATCGTGACGGGCGTGTATTCGCCCGGCTGCAGCGAGCGCGCCGGCGCCGAGCCGGAATTGGACGGCAGCGACAGTTCGCCCTGGAAGAACGAGGCCGTGACGCGCGGCACGTCGATCTTCTTGCCGGTCTCGTTGCGCATGATCATGACCAGCTGCGTGCGGTCGCGGACCCGGATTTCCTGCACGTCCGTCAGCTTGACCAGCGAGGCGTCGATGGGCGGGGGCGCGGGCGGCTGCCTGATGGTGGTGGAGGGCTTGGAGCCCAGCAGGGACGCGACCAGCGGGACCGCAATCACGGCGGCGACGGCGACTGCCACCGCCGCAATGGCGCGCGGACCGAGCTGCGGCTTGGCAGCCGGCTGCTGCATGCCGCGCAGGATCTTCTCCAGCCGCTGGGCGACGTTGTCTTCGACCAGCGTGACCGCGTGGCAATGGCTGCAGCGGTATTCGTTGGTATCCAGCTTGGTGAATTGGGCGCTGCCGCAAGTCGAGCAGGTCAGGGTCACCGTGTTGATCGTGGTCTGTTTGGGCGTCATTCTCGCAGCCGTGCGCGCGCCGGATCCAGACGGCGCGGCGGATGGCGCGGCGGGAGCAGGACGCAAGGGATTTACTGGGCGGCAAGGATAGCGGCAGGGTGCGCCAGGCATGGTGCACGAGCGCATCCGTTTGTGACAAAGTGTGTGGGCGAGCGTCCCGGTGCTATCATCGCCGGCGCAAAAAACAGATTCGAAAGCAGACCCTTAACGCTGTAGCTGTACCCCGTCGATCCGCTCCCGCGCCGCGCAACGCGCCGCTCCGGGCAGAGCCGAGGCAGGTCAGGCTCTACCCACTAGCATGAGCATTTCCCAATATTTGCTGTTCCTCGCTTGCGTGGCGCTCGCCACCTATGCGCAGACCATGACGGGTTTCGCCTTCGGGCTGGTGCTGTTGGGCCTGTCGGGCGTGTTCCAGCTGGCTTCCGTGTCCGAAGTGGCCAACGTGGTCAGCGTGCTGTCGCTGGTGAACGCGGTCGTGACGCTGGCGCGGGCCAAGCCCCAGGTGAACTGGTCGCTGATGCGGCCCGCCATGGCCAGCAGCCTGGTCGGAGTGGGGGCGGGCGTTGCCGCGCTGGCCTGGATCAGCGGGTCCATGAGCGTATTGCTGCAGCTGCTGTTGGGTTGCACGATCCTCGCTTGCGCGGTGCTGCTGGTGGCGCGCGCACAGCCGCTGGCGAGCGTGTCCTCGCGCGGATCGTTCGTTTTCTTCGGGGCCGTGTCGGGCGTGCTGGGCGGATTGTTTTCCAGCGCGGGGCCGCCCATGGTCTATCACCTGTACCGCCAACCGCTGCCGCTGGCGGCCATCCGCAACAGCCTGCTGATCCTGTTTTCGCTGAACGCCGTCGTGCGGCTGGCGCTGGTGACCGGGCAGGGCGCCTTCATGGCCTCGTCGTTCTGGTTGAGCCTGCTGGCGCTGCCGGTCGTGATCGGCGTGACCTGGGTGGCGCGCCGCTACAGCACGGCAGGCTCGATGCAGACCGTCAAGCGGATGGTGTTCGTGCTGTTGCTGGCGGCCGGCCTGGGACTGATCGTGCCGGCGTTCAAGGTACTCGCGGCCGGCTAGCCGCGAGTCCCGTGGTGCGCAGGACGCGGCGTCAGCCGCGTTCGCCGGTGATGTAGCGTTCGAGTTCGTGGATGATGAACTTCTGTTCGCTCATGACGTCCTTGACCAGGTCGCCGATGGAAAGCAGGCCGATCAGCTTGCCGTCCTCGATGACAGGGAGATGACGGAAATGGCGTTCCGTCATCATCGCCATGCAGTGCTCCCGGGTGTCCGCGCGGCTGACGTAGTACACCGAATCGGTCATGATGTCCCGCACCTTCGTAGTGCGCGAGGAGCGATCCTGCAGCACGATCTTGCGCGCGTAGTCGCGCTCGGTCAGCATGCCCAGCACCGCATCTCCCTGGACCACGACCACGGCCCCGATGCTGCGTTCCGCCATGATTTTGACGGCTTCGAACACCGACGCGTCGGGTGAAACCGTCACGACGGAATGATTGGCTTTTTCCCTGAGTATCTCAGCAACTGTCTTCACGATGCGCTCCCGGATCGCTGGTGAGGATAAAACCCATGCTCCATCCTAAGCCTGGCGGCCGTGTTGCCGCAAGCGGCGCGCTTACTTCGCGGTCTTGTCGCGGAACGCCTGGCTGGCCATTTCGCGCAGATTGCGCGTGGCGCTGCGCTCGGTGGCGGGATTCCACGCCAGGGAAATGCCGATCGATGCATCGGCCGGAAAATCGGCCAGCGTTTTGTAGACGACGTTGGTGCCGGGCAGGCGTCGGCCGCCGGCCGGCACCAGGGCTACGCCCAGACCGCTTTCCACCAGGCTGAGCAGGGTCTGCACCTGCACCGCCTCCTGCGTGATGCGAGGCGTGAAGCCGCGTAGCTGGCAAGCATTGATGGCGGCCATGCGCAGGCCGGCAGCTTCGCTCGCGGTGTACATGATGAAGGGTTCGTCCGCCAGGTCCGCCAGGCGGATGCGGCCGCGCCGCGCCAGCGGATGCGTCTTGGGCACGGCCAGCGCGAAGCTCTCGGTCGTGAGCGGGGCCAGGCGCACGTTCGATCCCATCGCCACCGGCACGCGCACGATGCCGACCTCGAGCGTGTCTTCCTCGAGTTCCTGCATGATGCGTATCGACGTGGCTTCGCGCAGCACCACGGTGACGCCGGGATAGCGCTGCCGGAACGGCGGCAGGATGCGCGGCAGTACGCCGTGGGTGGCCGAGCCCACGAAGCCGATGCGCACGGTGCCGCCTTCGCCCGCGGCTCCG
>NZ_DATCUY010000098.1:0-21284 GCF_036567245.1 Achromobacter sp.
GGCCACGCTGGCGCTGGTCCGGTTGCGGACGCGGCCGCGGTCAGGCGCGGCTCGGCGTTTCAGCCGGCGGCGTGCCATCGTGGAACAAGGACTTCAGCTGCGTGCGTAGCTCGGGGGTATCGGTGTGCTTGTGAACCGTGGTCGCATGCTGCACCGCGGCTTCCAGCAATTCGCTTTCGGAATCCGCCGCCAAGGCCACCGAGCAATTCATTTCGCTGGGGTATTCGCGGCAATCGATGTATTTGCGTGTCATGAACGTCTCCCTGCGCGCAGGCTGCCTGGGCCTGCGCAAGAGCATCCGGCGCGCGGCGCGGGACGTCCGGGCCGCTGGCGCGTCGCAGCGGCGGGGGCGGTTTGAAAAGTATAGATCTGGCGGCGCGGGTGCGGCGCAATTCGCAAACACGCGACGCGCACGGCAGCGCCGCGTTAGTGCGCAGGCACTGGTGCGGCCGCGGCTCAGAAGGTGACGCGCTGCTTCAGGCCCTTGGCGATCATCGCGATGTCGATGTCCTTGCCCGGATTCTTCAGGCAGAAGTCGTACAGCACGGCCACGTAGGCGTTGCCCAGCAGCTTGGTGATGGCGCCGGCGGTGGTGGCGGCGATGGTGCCGCCTATCGCGCTGCCCGCGCCGGGGATGAACTTCAGCAGGCCTGATACGACCGAGCGTCCGATGAGCGTGGCGGCGGAAGCGCCCAGCGTGGAGGTGACCAAGGTGGTGATGGCGGCGGTGTCCAGTTCCATGCCGAAGGTGATGCCGATCTTGGCGATCATGCCGACCTGGATGGGCACCAGCGCGAAGGCGTCCGAGAACGGAATGGGGGCGGCGGCGGCCGACGCCGCCAGGCCGGCGGCCACGTTGACCTCTATCTCAGCCCGCTTTTTTTTTACTTCCAGGGCCTTCTTGTTGCGGGTGGAGAGGGCGTTGGCATAGGCCCGCTGCTGCGCCTCGGGGATATGCAGGGCCGTGGCCTCGATCAGGTTGTCCAGGCCCATGGGCGGCAGTTCCGCGTCCAGCTCCTCGATCCATTCCGGCAGCGCGCGCACCGCCACCACCTGCTTGGCGCGCGGTAGCAGCTTGCGCGCCTCGTCGACGAACGGGCTGTTCTTGCGCGCCTTGGTCAGTACCGCCACGACGGGGATGCCGGCGTTGGACAGCATGTCGCACAGCTCGATCTCCGCGTCTTCGACGCGATGGCTGCTGTCCTGGATGCAGAGCCAGGCCACGTGCAGGTGCCTGTCCTGGTCGTCGGAGGCGGAGCGTTCGCGGATCAGGTCCGCCAGCTGCTGGCGCGAGCGCTCGTAGTCGCCGACTTCCAGGCCGCGCGTGTCGATGATGGTGAGCGGATGGCCGGCCCGGGTGAATTCCTGGGTGGACTGGGTAACGGGCTTGCCCGCGCCCGTCTTGGCCAGGTCGCCCCGGAACACGGCGTTGATCAGCGTGCTCTTGCCCACGCCGGTCTTGCCCGCGACCAGGATGTTCACGCGTCCGGCGCCGCGCGTGGCGGTGCTGATGGCGTCCGCGATGGCGTCCTGCAACTGGGGCGTGTCCATACGGGGCGTGCTCATGAGGTGTGCGGGTAGGAAAGCATGGGGATGATTCTATCGAGAAACGCGCGCCGCCATCAGGCGCCGCCGGGCACGCCGTAAAGATGCGCCGATTCGGGGAACGTCCGTGCGCGCACTTCGCCCGCATAGGTTTGCGCCGCCTGCTGGATACGGCCGGCCAGGTCGTCGTAGCGTTTCACGAAGCGCGCGGTGCGGTCGAACATGCCCAGCATGTCGTCCACCACCAGCACCTGGCCGTCGCAGCGGCCGGACGCGCCTATGCCTATGGTCGGGCAGGCGACGGCTTCGGTGATCGACGCCGCCAGCGGCTCGACCACGCCTTCGATCACCAGCGAGAACGCGCCTGCGTCCGCTACCGCGGCGGCATCGGCGCCGATGCGAGCGTATTCGGCTTCGCCGCGGCCGCGCGCGCCGTAACCGCCCAGGATGTTCACGGCCTGCGGCGTCAGGCCCACATGGCCCATGACCGGGATGCCGCGCGCGGACAGGTAGGCGACGGTGGATGCCATGCTCTGGCCGCCTTCCAGCTTGACCGCGCCCGCGCCGGTTTCCTTCAAGATCCGCGCCGCCGAGCGGAAGGCCTGTTCAGGGCTTTCCTCATAACTGCCGAAGGGCATGTCGATGACGATCAGCGCGCGCCGCGAGCCGCGCACTACGGCAGCGCCGTGCGCAATCATCATGTCCAGCGTGACGGGCACGGTGGATGGCAGCCCGTAGATCGTCTGCGCCAGGCTGTCGCCCACCAGCAGGGCGTCGCAATGCGGGTCCAGCAGCTCGGCCATGCGCGCGGTGTAGGCCGTCAGCATCACCAGCGGCTCCTGGCGCTTGCGCGCGCGGAATGCGGGCGCGCTCAGGCGGGGCGCGCTAGCCGCAGCCGCGGCGGCGTTCAGGGTGGCGGTCGTAGACATCGAAATCCTTCCTATCCAGGGTTGAGTGCTTGACTCGGGCCATTGCGATACCCGCATCGTAGCGGAAGGGCGCGAGGGCTCGCGTAACGCATGGCGCGATCCCGCAGGCTAATCTTTGCGGCAAAACGTAATCGAAGTTTTTGGGGTGCCTGACGCCGTGCCCTGTAGAAACGGCTCGCCCGTAATTTGGGGACGTTTGAAAGTTTCCTCAAAAGCGTTACATCTTCAAGGGTTCACTCGCTTTTTCGACAGGTCCGCCTGCGTAGAATTTGCCGCTTACAAGCTTATTTCGCGGCTTCCGCGCAACATCGCTCATGCCTAGTCCCGGGCTTATCCCACGCTTGCTGCGTTCGCGTCCGCTGACCAAGAGCCTGCGTTACTTCTATCGCCACACCCGGCCCGCCGCGTACCGGCACAACGAATCCCTTTGGCCCTTCGTGGCCGTGCGGCGCGATGCACAGGAGCGGCTGACCGGCTGCGAACTGCGCGGCGTGCAGGGTCCCGCCACGACGCCGCTGGGAAAACTGCCGCGAGGCATTGGCGCGGATGCCCATCTGATACTCAGCGGTCCGTCCGTGGCCCAGATCGACTATGAGCGCTGCCAACTGGACGTGGCGATGGGCGTCAACGGCTCGATCGCACTGCGGCGCCAGCATCCGTCCCTGCGTTTCGATTACTACGCGATGCTGGATGCGGGTTTCGTCAATCGCAGGCGCGAATTGGTGGCGGAAGTGCTGGCGCAGGACCTGACGCTGTTCGTCACGCCCGAGGTCTACCGCTGGATCGGCTTCCTGTTCGACCGCCGTTCCGTGCGCTGCCGCATCGCGCTGTTCGAAGAGGTGCACCAGCGCGCGCTGCAGCCGCGCGCCCGACCCGAGGAGCTGGAAGCGCGGTTGGCCGACGATCCCGGGCTGGTGCTGTTCGACGCCCGCAATCCGGTGCATGCGCATGGCTTCAGCCTGGACCCGACGCGCGGCCTGTTCGGCGGCGGCACGGTGGCCTACACGGGCTTGCAGCTGCTGGCATGGCTGGGCGCGAAAACCATCTACCTGCACGGCCTGGACCTGACGGCCGCGGCGGGACCCCGATTCTATGAAAGCGCGGCAACGCAGCTGTCCACCGCGCTGGACAGGCAATTCTCAGGACACATCGAACCCGCGTTCCGGCAAGCCAGCCGGCTGCTTGGCGAACGCGGGGTCAAGGTCTACAACCTGTCTCCCGCCAGCCGGTTGGGGGACGACGTGTTCGAGAAGCGCGACTGGAGCTCCCTGCTGCCGGCGCAGCCGATTTCGAGTGTGACCCCATGAAAATTCTCTACACCAATTTCCACCAAGGCGATGGCGGCGGCCACACCACATATGTCATGTCGCTGGCGCGCATCCTGTGCGAGAAGTCGCGGGTGACCGTGGCGGCGCCTGCCAGCAGTCGCCTGCTGGCCGAGGCTGCCGCCCTGCCCGGCGTGCGCGCGCTGGCCCTGGAGTTCAAGGGCCGTCCGCTGCAGCAGCTGCGCGCGCTGCGCCGGTTGCGGGCCCTGCTGCGCGACGAGCAATTCGACGTGATCCACGCCAATGGCTCCGCCGATCATCGCCTGTGCATGCTCGCGACCGTGGGCATGGGCGCAAAGCGCCCTTTCATGGTGTACACCCAGCACACCGACCGCAGCGCCAACAGCCTGGGCGCGCGGGTGCGCGCCAAATGGGGTACCAACCGTGTCATCTGCGTGTGCACGCACACATTCCGCCGCATGAAGCAGTCGGTCTTCCGCAACGAAGACCTGCGGGTGGTACACAACGGCGTGGATACGGAAAAATGCAGTCCGGCCTCACGGCGCGAGACGGCGCAGGCGCGTGACAGCCTGCTTCCCGACGGCATGCAGGGCCGGCTGGTCATCGGCAGCAATGCCGGCACCGCGGTCTACAAGAATTGGCTGGACATGGTGACCGCCGTGTCCATGCTGCCCGAGAATCAGCGGCGGCAAGTGGTGGTGCTGATCGCCGGAAAGCTGCCGGAAACGGAGCAGATGCAGCGCGTCATCGAGCTTGGCATGTCGGATCAGGTGGTGTTCACCGGCCTGCTGGACGACGTCGGCCCATTCCTGTCGGCGTTGGACGTGGGCTTCGTGCTGTCGTCCAAGCTGGAGACGATTTCATTCGCCTGCCGCGAGATGATGGCGGCGGGCAAGCCTGTGATCGTGAGCGCAGTGGGCGGGCTCCCCGAAAACGTTACCGACGGCCGCGACGGCTGGGTGGTGCCGCCGGCCTCGGTGGACAGCATCGTGCAGGCGCTGTCGCAGATACTGGATAACCGCGATGCCTTGCGCGTGATGGGCGCCGAGGCGCGCAGCACGGCGTTGCGCGAGTTTTCTCTGACCACGTTCGTCGGCAAGACCGAGCGCGTCTACCGCGAAAGCCGGGCGCAGCCGGCCTGACGGCCGCGCCCGGCGTTTACCGCTACTCGCTGTAGGTCTTGGTGCTGTACAGGCTGATGGGCAGCAGGTTCAACACGGGCAGCCCGCTGACCGGATCCCTGGCCTGCTTGTCGATGTAGGCCTGGAGCACGTCGGCGTCCAGCACGCCAATGTCCTGCCGGCGCGAGGCAGGCACGTTGGCCAGGGTCTTGTAGCCGTCGCCGCCCGTGGCGTTGAAACTCAGCACGAACAGCTTGTAGCTGCGGCTCGCGTCCAGCGGCAGCCAGGTGCCGCTGGCATGGTCCCGCACTTCGATGTTGGACACGCGGTTGCCCTGGGCCTGGGCCGCATTCACGTCCCAGCGCAGGCCGCCGGCATACGGATAGGGACCGGTGGAGCCGCCGGGGCCATACACGGCCTGCATGCCGTCTTCCAGCATGCTCTTGACCTCGGCGCCAGTCACGTCCAGGCGCCAGAGCATATTGCCGAAGGGCACGACTTCGATCACGTTGGCTGCCGTCACGTTGCCCAGCAGCGGCACGCGCACGCCGCCGCCGCTTTGCAGCGAGATGTCGGCGCCGCCATAGCTGGCGTTGGCCACATCCAGATAAGCCTGTGCCACCAGCTGCTGGATATCGCCGCCGTGCAGGCTGACGTTGCCCAGGGTGTTGCAGGCGACGCTGGAGCGGCCGTAGTCGCGCGAGCCTAGACCGCCTGGCACGCGGCGGGAGCACAGCTCTTGCGGCACCGACGCGACCAGGCTGCGGCTGAACACGTCGACCTTTGCCTTGAACGGCTGCAGCACGGCCGTGGCCTGCGCGTCCGGCGCCTGCATGCGCAGGAAGCCGCTGGCCTGTACGTCTGCCTGGATCGCGGCTTCGTCCGCGGCCGAGGGGGCGGCGCCAGCGACCTTCAGCGGGCCGTCCATCAGCACGTGCGGCGTGCCGGCGCAGGCGGTGACGTCGCCGTTGGCGTCGAAGCTCACCTTCAATTCGCCCACCACCTGCGAATACTCCCAGGCCTGCACCAGGCAGACGCGCTTGCCGTCCTTGTCCTGCAGCACGGTGGGATAGGCGCCTGCGGGCGAGCCCACGCCGTAGTCCGCCATGGAGGCGGGACCCAGCAGCGTGTGCGAGTCGCCGCCCACCACCACGTCCACGCCGCTCAGCTGCGCGATCACCTGCTTGTCATAGTCGTAGCCGATGTGGCTCATCACCACGATCTTGTTCACGCCCTGCGCGCGCAGCGCGTCGATCTGTTGCTGCGCCGCCGCGGTCTCATCCGAGAACACGGTGCCGGCGTCCGGGCTGGAGGATTGCTGGGTCTTTGCGGCGATGGTCAGGCCCACCAGGCCGATGTCCTGGCCGTCGCGCTTGAGCACCACGGCAGGCTTGACCATGCCGGGGGCACGCGACGGATTCAATGCCGAGTCCGCGGCGAACGTGACGTTGGCGCTCAGCACCGGCGTCTGGCAGGCGCCTGCGTGCAGCAGTTCGATGAAACGCTTCAAGCCGCTGTCGCCCTTGTCGAACTCGTGGTTGCCCAGGGTCATGGCGTCGAAGCAGACGGTGTTCATCATCGCCGAGTCGGCCTCGCCAGGCTCGCCGGCGCGGTTGAAGTACAGCGTGCCGGTGGTGGCGTCACCCGCATGCAGTTTGAGCACGTTGGCGGACTGCGACGCCAGCGCGTTGATCGCGCCGGTCACTCGCGGAAAGCCGCCAGTGTCGGCGTTCACCGCCACGCGCGAGCCGGAAGCGTTCTTGAGCTTCAGGTCTTTTTTCTTGCTGTCCAGGTTGGAATGATGATCGTTGATGTGCAGGATCGTCAGTTCCATCGGCCGGCCAGGGGCCGGCTGTTCGGGTTGTTCGACGGGCTTTTCGTCATCGTCGTCGCCGCCGCCGCAGCCGGATAAAAGCGCCAGCGCGCTCAGCATGGCGGCGCCCGCGTTCCTCTTCCACGTGTTCATTCGCGTGTACCCCTCTGTCATCGGAGGGCGAATGGTCGCGGGTCAAGATGACGCTGAAATGAATGACAGTGTTGTCATATGGCGTGCGACGTGTCGCATGCCTGTCATGCAAGCGCAACGGGCCCGGCGCATGTCGCGCCGGGCCCGTCGTTGCCGTTGAGTTCGGGCTTAGTAGTGGATGACCGTGCGGATCGACTTGCCGTCGTGCATCAGGTCGAAGGCTTCGTTGATGCGCTCCAGCGGCAGCGTGTGCGTCACGAACGGGTCGAGGTCGATCTTGCCGCTCATGGCGTCTTCGACCATGCCCGGCAGCTGGGTGCGGCCCTTGACGCCGCCGAAGGCCGAACCGCGCCAGACGCGGCCGGTGACCAGCTGGAACGGACGGGTGCTGATTTCCTGTCCGGCGCCGGCCACGCCGATGATGATGCTCTCGCCCCAGCCCTTGTGGCAGCATTCCAGCGCGGCGCGCATCACGTGCACGTTGCCGATGCACTCGAACGAGAAGTCCACCCCGCCGTCGGTCATCTCGACGATGACGTCCTGGATCGGCTTGTCGTGGTCCTTGGGGTTGACGCAGTCGGTGGCGCCCATGGCGCTGGCCAGCACGAACTTGTTGGGGTTGGTGTCCACGGCGATGATGCGGCCGGCCTTGGCCTGCACCGCGCCCTGGATCACGGCCAGGCCGATGCCGCCCAGGCCGAACACGGCGACGGTGTCGCCTTCCTTGACCTTGGCGGTGTTGTGCACGGCGCCCAGGCCGGTGGTGACGCCGCAGCCCAGCAGGCAGACCTTTTCATGCGGGGCGGCGGGGTTGATCTTGGCCAGCGAGATCTCGTTGACCACCGTGTACTCGCTGAAGGTTGAGCAGCCCATGTAGTGGTAGAGCGGCTTGCCTTCGTAGCTGAAGCGCGAGGTGCCGTCGGGCATGACGCCCTTGCCCTGGGTGGCGCGCACCTTCTGGCACAGGTTGGTCTTGCCGGACAGGCAGAACTTGCATTCGCGGCATTCGGCCGTGTAGAGCGGAATGACGTGGTCGCCCGGCTTGAGCGAGGTCACGCCTTCGCCGACTTCGACCACGACGCCGGCGCCTTCATGGCCCAGCACCGCGGGGAACAGGCCTTCAGGGTCGTCGCCGCTGAGGGTGAAGGCGTCGGTGTGGCAGACGCCGGTGTGGGTGATCTTCACCAGCACCTCGCCGCGCTGCGGCGGCGCGACGTCGATTTCAACGATTTCCAGCGGCTTGCCGGGTCCGAATGCGACTGCTGCGCGTGATTTCATAACTAAGGCTCCACGAATGTCAGATGGCGTTATTTCAAGTAGGAACGGACCAGGCGCATCAAGAGGTCGATCTCCGCTTCGGGTTCGATCGTGGCGTCCTGGCGGCCGCCCTGGGCGGATTGGAGGAAGGTTTCACGCAGATGGCTTTCCAGCACCTCGGCCATCAGGCCGGTGGCGGCGCCGCGCAAGGCGGCCAACTGCTGCAGCAGCGCGCCGCATTCCGTGCCTTCATTCACGGCCCGCTCCAGCGCCAGCGCCTGGCCCTGGATGCGGCGCAAGCGGGTGACGACGCGCTTTTTTTCTTCCGGGGAGTGCGGCACGGCAGGCTCCGATAAATACAGGGGGGGAGTATAGGGAATCTGGCGGCCCCCGTCCACCAAGATACTCCGGCGCGGCGATCCATGCCTAGGGCCGCAAGCGGTTGCCGCTTGCGCGGCGCCGCGGCGCAAGCCATCTTTACCTGTCTATACTAGGCGCTGTCCGCTACCGGCCGCCCCGCGCCGCACTACAGGATTTTCCGTGGCCTCGAACCCTCCCAAATTGCCCATGCAAGCCAATGCTCCTCCTGCTCCGCTCTATGCGCAGGTCAAGCAGATGATCGCGCAGCAGATCCGTAGCGGCGCATGGCCGGAACACTACCGGGTGCCCTCGGAAAGCGAACTGGTCGATGAACTGGGGTTCAGCCGCATGACCATCAACCGCGCCCTGCGCGAGCTGACGGCCGAGGGACTGCTGGTCCGCATGCAAGGCGTGGGTACCTTCGTGGCTCAGCCCAAGGCGCGTTCGGCGCTGTTTGCCGTCAACAACATCGCCGACGAGATCGCGGCGCGCAACCATCGCCATCACAGCCGCGTGGTCCGGCTGGCAGAGGAGCCCGCGGGCGCCGAGCAGGCGCTGGCGCTGGACATCCGCGCCGGGCAGCCGGTCTATCACTCGATCATCGTCCACTACGAAGACGACCTGCCGATCCAGCTGGAGGACCGTTATGTGAACGTGCGCCTGGCGCCTGACTATCTCAAGCAGGACTTCACGCAAAGCACGCCGTACGAGTACCTGACGCGCGTGGCGCCGCTGAGCGAAGGCGAGCACGTGGTCGAAGCCATCCTGGCCAAGCCGCGCGAATGCCAGCTGCTGCAGATCGAGCGCGATGAGCCCTGTCTGCTGATCAGCCGCCGCACCTGGTCTGGCGACCACGCCGTCACCCTGGCCCGTTTGATTCACCCTGGTTCCCGGCATCGCCTGGAAGGCAAGTTCACCTCATGACGCAAGCCGAAGTTCATCTTTACCGCGCCGCCGACTATCCGCGCATGCCATGGCGCAACGGCGGCGGCACCACGCAGGAAGTCGCCTGCAATCCGGGCGGCAGCGCTGCCGAGTTCGACTGGCGACTGTCCATTGCCGACGTGTCCCGGGATGGCGGTTTTTCGGCGTTTACCGGCTATCAGCGCATCATCACCGTGCTGGAGGGCCGGGGCATACAGCTGACCGTGGACGGCAGCGAGCAAGCGCCGCTCGGGCCGCGCCAGGCTTATGCCTTCGCGGGCGATGCGCAGGTGCAGTGCCGCCTGTTGGGCGGACCGATACGCGACTTCAACCTGATCTATGCGCCCGCGCGCTGGCATGCCCGGCTGCAATGGGTGGCCGGCGCCGGACCGTGGACCTTCCACAGCGCCGCGCGCAATGTGCTGGTGCTGACGGCGGGCGGCGCGCTCACGATGCGTATCAACGGCGCGCCGCATGCGCTGCCGTCGCGCTACGACTGCCTGCATGCCGAGTCTGCGGACGGCCTGGCCGAGTACCAGCTGCAAGCCGAAGGACCGATGGACGCCTGCGTGATCGAACTGTTGCCGCGCAACGCCTGATCCTGCCGCCGCCATGGGGCGGCCGCACTCCGCTATTTCCAGCAAAGCCGGGACTGAGAGCCCGGCTTTTTATTGCGGGTAATCCCTGATAAAAATTCGACTCTTGCTAGCTTGTATATACAAGCATAGGCATCCTATGATGAGGGCATGCGCAGCGCCCGTATCGGGCGCGCAGCCGAACCGATCAAGGAGAGCCTCTTGGACAATTCGAACCGATACCGCGATGTCGTCATCCGCGCGCCCCGCGGCAAGCAACTGAACGCCAAGAGCTGGCTGACCGAAGCCCCCTTGCGCATGCTGATGAACAACCTGGACCCCGACGTAGCCGAGAACCCCAAGGAACTGGTGGTCTACGGCGGCATCGGCCGCGCCGCCCGCGACTGGGACTGCTACGACAGGATCGTCGAGTCCCTCAAGAACCTGAACGAGGACGAAACCCTGCTGGTGCAATCAGGCAAGCCCGTGGGCGTCTTCAAGACCCACGCCAATGCGCCGCGCGTGCTGATCGCCAATTCCAACCTGGTGCCTCATTGGGCCACCTGGGAACATTTCAACGAGCTGGACGCCAAGGGCCTGGCCATGTACGGCCAGATGACCGCGGGTAGCTGGATCTACATCGGCAGCCAGGGCATCGTGCAAGGCACCTACGAGACCTTTGTCGAAGCGGGCCGCCAGCACTACGACGGCAACCTCAAGGGCCGCTGGGTGTTGACCGCGGGCCTGGGTGGCATGGGCGGCGCGCAACCGCTGGCGGCCACGCTGGCCGGCGCCTGCTCGCTGAACATCGAATGCCAGCAGACCAGCATTGATTTCCGCCTGCGCACGCGCTACGTGGACGAGCAGGCCCGCGACCTGGACGACGCGCTGGCGCGCATCGCCAAATACACGGAGGAAGGCCGCGCCGTCTCCATCGCCCTGTGCGGCAACGCCGCCGAAGTGCTCCCCGAGCTGGTGCGCCGCGGCGTGCGTCCCGACATGGTCACGGACCAGACCAGCGCGCACGATCCGCTGAACGGCTATCTGCCGGCGGGCTGGACCTGGCAGGACTACCGCGCGCGCGCCAAGCGCGAACCCGCCGCCGTCATCAAGGCCGCCAAGCAATCAATGGCCGTGCACGTGCAGGCCATGTTGGCGTTCCAGCGCCAGGGTATCCCCACCTTCGACTACGGCAACAACATCCGCCAGATGGCCAAGGAAGAAGGCGTGGCGGACGCGTTCGATTTTCCGGGTTTCGTGCCGGCCTACATTCGGCCGCTGTTCTGCCGCGGCGTGGGCCCGTTCCGCTGGGCCGCGCTGTCGGGCGATCCGCAAGACATCTACAAGACCGACGCCAAGGTCAAGGAGCTGATCCCCGACGATGCGCATCTGCATCGCTGGCTGGACATGGCGCGCGAGCGCATCAGCTTCCAGGGCCTGCCGGCGCGCATCTGCTGGGTGGGCCTGGGCCAGCGCGCCAAGCTGGGCCTGGCGTTCAATGAAATGGTCCGCACGGGCGAGCTCTCGGCGCCCATTGTCATTGGCCGCGATCACCTGGATTCCGGCTCCGTCGCCAGTCCCAACCGCGAAACCGAATCCATGCGCGACGGTTCGGACGCCGTGTCCGATTGGCCACTGCTGAACGCTCTGCTGAACACCGCCAGCGGCGCCACCTGGGTGTCGCTGCATCATGGCGGCGGCGTGGGCATGGGCTTCTCGCAGCATGCCGGCATGGTGATCGTATGTGACGGCACGGACGAGGCCGCCGAGCGGATCGCCCGCGTCCTGACCAATGATCCGGGCACGGGTGTCATGCGGCACGCCGACGCAGGTTACGAGACGGCCATCGAATGCGCCAAGGAGCAGGGCTTGAACCTGCCCATGCTTGCCGGCAAGCGCTGATACGAAGCTGCCGATCCCAGCGGACTGCTGCGGCGTCCGCTACCGTCCACCCGCCATGACCGAGACAACACGATGACTCAGGACAGCCAGGCAGCAAGAGGGCCGCTCATGGAGCGGCGCTCGATCGATTTCATTCCCGAAGAGGAACGCCACGGCAAACTCTACAGCCAGTTCACGCTGTGGATGGGCGCCAATCTGCAGATCACCGCCATCATCACCGGGGCGCTGGCCGTGGTGCTGGGCGGAGACGTGTTCTGGTCGCTGATCGGGCTGTTCGTCGGACAGCTGTTCGGCGGCGCGGTCATGGCGCTGCATGCGGCCCAGGGCCCCAAGCTGGGGCTGCCGCAGATGATCTCCAGCCGGGTGCAGTTCGGCGTCTATGGCGCGGCGATCCCCATCGTGCTGGTGTGCCTGATGTACCTGGGATTCACGGCCACGGGCACGGTGCTGTCGGGACAGGCCCTGGGCCAGTTGTTCGGCGTGAGCGATACCGCCGGCATCCTGATCTTCGCGGCGGTGATCGTGGCCGCGACGCTGTTCGGCTACCGCATGATTCACATCATCGGGCGCATCGCGACCGTGCTGGGCATCATCGCCTTCGTTTACCTGTTCAGCCGGGTGATCGCACTGGGCGACGTGGGCCAGCTGCTGCAGATCCGCCATTTCACATGGAGCTCCTTCCTGCTGGCGGTGTCGCTGGCGGCATCGTGGCAGATCGCCTACGGTCCCTATGTGGCGGATTACTCGCGCTACCTGCCGAGCCGGACCTCGTCCTTCAAGACCTTCCTGGCGGTGGGCCTGGGGTCCGTGCTGGGAGCGCAGATCGCCATGGTGCTGGGCGTGCTGGCCGCGGCCATGGCGGCTGGCCAGTTCGCCGGGCGCGAGGTTGCCTACATCGTGGGACTGGGCGGCACGGGAACCATGGCGGCGCTGCTGTACTTCACCATCGCTTTCGGCAAGGTCACGATCTCGACGCTGAATTCCTACGGCAGCTTCATGTGCATCGCGACCATCGCCAGCGGCTTTCGCGGGCATGTTGAGATTTCCCGCCGGCAGCGCGCGCTGCTGGTGCTGGTCATCGTTGCCGCGGCCACCGCCGTGGCGTTGATCGGACAGCATTCCTTCCTGAACGCCTTCAAGTCCTTCATCCTGTTCCTGCTGGCGTTTTTCGTGCCATGGAGCGCGGTCAACCTGGTGGACTACTACTTCGTGAGCCGCGGGAAATACCACGTCGAGGCGCTGTCGGATCCTGACGGCCGCTACGGCCGCTGGAACTGGCCGGGCATCCTGGTCTACCTGTTCGGGGTACTGGTACAGATGCCCTTCATTTCCACCAAGCTCTACACTGGCCCGATGGTCGAGCGCCTGGGCGGGGTGGATATCTCGTGGATCATCGGACTGGTCGTGCCCAGCATCCTGTATTACCTGTTCGCGCGCCGGGAAGCCCCGCCGCAACATCGCGGCGCCGCCCGCGCGCCGATATCGACCCCCACGCCATGACGCCGGAACGTGCCTAGGAGACCCACAATGGAATTGCATCTGAAACCTGGCCGCATGACGCTGGCCGACCTGCGGCGCGTCTATCAGCAGCCGGCGCGCGTGACGCTGGACCCGGCAGCGGCCGGATCCATCGAGGCCAGCGTGGCCTGCGTCGAGCGCATCATCGCCGAAGGGCGCACGGCCTATGGCATCAACACCGGCTTCGGCCTGCTGGCCACCACCCGGATCGCCCGCGAGGACCTGGAGTCCCTGCAGAGTTCGCTGGTGCTGTCGCACGCGGCCGGGGTGGGCGAGGCGCTGGACGACGCGATGGTGCGGCTGATCATGGTGCTGAAGATCAACAGTCTGGCGCGGGGCTATTCGGGCATCCGCCGCAAGGTCATCGACGCGCTGATCGCCCTGGTCAATGCCGAGGTCTATCCGCATATTCCGTTGAAGGGATCGGTGGGCGCGTCGGGCGACCTCGCGCCGCTGGCGCACATGTCCCTGCTGTTGCTGGGCGAGAGCAAGGCGCGCTACCGCGGCGCCTGGCTGCCCGCGCGCGAGGCGCTGGCCCAGGCGGGGCTGGAACCCTTGACGCTGGCGGCCAAGGAAGGCCTGGCGCTGCTCAACGGCACCCAGGTTTCGACCGCCTATGCGCTGCGCGGCCTGTTCGAGGCCGAGGACCTGTTGGCGGCTGCGCTGGTCTGCGGCAGCCTCAGCGTGGAAGCCATGCTGGCCTCGCGCGCGCCGTTCGATGCCCGCATCCACGCCGCGCGCGGCCAGCCGGGCCAGATCGACGTGGCTGCCGTGTACCGCGACCTGCTGACCGAGGACAGCGAGGTCGGTCATTCGCATGCCAACTGCGACAAGGTGCAGGATCCCTATTCGCTGCGTTGCCAGCCGCAGGTGATGGGCGCCTGCCTGACGCAGATACGCCATGTGGCGCAGGTGCTGGAGATCGAGTCCAACGCGGTCTCCGACAATCCGCTGGTGTTCGCGGAGCAGGGAGACGTGGTTTCGGGCGGCAACTTCCATGCCGAACCGGTGGCGTTGGTGGCCGACAACCTGGCGTTGGCGCTGGCCGAGATCGGCGCGCTGTCGGAACGCCGCATCTCGCTGATGATGGACAAGCACATGTCGCAACTGCCGCCGTTCCTGGTGAGCAACGGCGGCGTGAACTCGGGCTTCATGATCGCCCAGGTGACCGCGGCGGCGCTGGCCAGCGACAACAAGGCGCTGGCGCACCCGGCCAGCGTGGACAGCCTGCCGACCTCGGCCAACCAGGAAGACCATGTGTCCATGGCGCCCAATGCCGGCAAGCGGCTCTGGCCCATGGCCGAGAATGTGCGCGACATCCTGGCGATCGAGTGGCTCGGTGCCTGCCAGGGCCTGGATTTCCGGCAGGGCCTGAAGACCGCGCCCAAGCTCGAGCGCGCCCGCGCCTTGTTGCGCGAGAAAGTGGCGCACTACGAGCGGGACCGGTTTTTTGCGCCCGATATCGAGGCAGCCAGCCAGCTCATCGCGGCGCGGGGACTGACGGCGCTGGTGCCGGCAGGCCTGCTGCCCAGTCTTTGAAGCCGGCGCGCAACGGGAGCAAACCCATGAGACAGGTCTGGCGCAATTGCCACGCGGCCACCATGGCCCAAGGGCAGTATTCCGTGATTGAACGGGCCGCCGTCGTGACGCGGGAAGATCGTATCGGGTGGATCGGTCCCGAAGCGCAATTGCCGCAGGCCGAGGCCGCGCGCGAGCACGACCTGGGCGGCGCCTGGCTTACGCCCGGTCTGATCGATTGCCACACCCATCTGGTGTTCGGCGCCAACCGCAGCCAGGAGTTCGAGCAGCGCCTGCAAGGCGTGGACTACGCCACCATCGCCGCGCAAGGCGGCGGCATCGCCAGCACCGTGCGCGCCACCCGTGCCGCCAGCGAGGACGAGCTCTACGCCAGCGCGCGCCAGCGGGCCCTGCACCTGATGCGCGACGGCGTGACCACGCTGGAGGTGAAGTCCGGCTACGGACTGGACCTGCCCAACGAGCGCAAGATGCTCAGGGTGGCGCGGCGCCTGGGCCAGATGCTGCCGCTGACCATCAGCGCGACCTGTCTGGCCGCGCATGCGCTGCCGCCGGAATACGCCGGGCGACCAGACGACTACATCGACGAAGTCGCGCGCCGCATGCTGCCAGTGCTGGCGGCCGAGGGCCTGATCGATGCGGTAGATGCGTTCTGCGAGCATCTGGCATTCACGCCGGACCAGGTCGAACGGGTGTTCCAGGCCGCGCAGGAGCTGGGCTTGCCCGTGAAGCTGCATGCTGAACAGTTGTCGCCGCTGCACGGCGCGACCCTGGCCGCGCGCTATGGCGCCTGGTCGGCGGACCACCTGGAACACCTGACCGAAAGCGATGTGCTGGCGATGGCGCGGGCCGGCACGGTGGCGGTGCTGCTGCCCGGGGCGTTCTACGCCCTGCGCGAGACCAAGCTTCCCCCTGTCGACCTGTTGCGCCGCCATGGCGTGCCCATCGCTATTTCCAGCGACCTGAACCCGGGCACTTCGCCGGTGCTGTCGCTGCGCCTCATGCTGAGCATGGCCTGCACGCTGTTCCGCCTGACGCCGGAAGAAGCGCTGGCCGGCGCCACCGCGCACGCGGCGAGAGCGTTGGGCCTGCAGGCCACGCATGGCACGCTGGAAGCGGGCAAGTACGCGGACTTCGTGGCCTGGGAGGTACAGCATCCTTCCGAGCTGGCCTACTGGATAGGCGGCGATCTGCCCAAGCGGGTTTTCCGCCACGCAGAGGAGATCCGCCTTTAGAATTGCGGTCTGCCGACACCCCGCCGGGGCTGCGTCGGCGGACCACAGTCAATTTCCGGATCCATGGGCTCGATTTCATCACCGCAGGCATTGCAGCGGCTCGCGTTGACCGCTTTTCGCGAGAACCGCCTGGAAGAGGCGCGCGCGCTTTTTGAACAATTGCTTGCCGAGGGTTCCCAGCGTGCCGGCGCGCTGGAAGGGTTGGCATATGTCGCGGCCAGGCAGGCGGATCATGCTCGGGCGGCGGATTGCTTCGACCAGGCGGTCGCGGCGGGTTCAGCTTCCGTCGAGTTGCTGCGCGACGCCGCCGTCGCCAACAAGAACGCGGACCGCCCGGCCGTCTCGCTGGCGCACTTTCAGGCCGCGTTGCGCCTGGCGCCCCAGCAGCTGGGCTACTACGGCGAAATCGTGGCGTTGCATGCGCGCCTGGGGCAGATGGATCAGGCTCAGACATTGATGCAGCATGCCTTGAAGCTGGCGCCCGCATCGCCCGCTTTGCATTACACGCACGGAAAACTGTTGGGGCAGATGGGTAAGCTGGACGAAGAGTTGCGGGCGTACCAACGCGCCATCGCGCTAAAGCCGGATTTCGTGGACGCCTACGTCAATGCCGGCGTGGCCTTGCGCGACATGCGCCGTTTCGACGAGGCGCTGCGCAGCTTCAAGAAAGCGATCTCGTTGGACCCGGAGCACGCTGGCGCGCGCAACAATCGTGCCCAAACCAATCTGATGCTGGGCGATTTCGAGCATGGCTGGCGTGACTACGAATGGCGCTGGCGTGACGGCGCGCAGCGGCACGCCTTCTCCGGCAAACCCTGGCTGGGCGAAGCCGGTATTGCCGGCAAGACCCTGCTTGTCCATAGCGAGCAGGGCCTGGGCGACACGCTGCAATTCGTCCGCTACCTTGAACCGCTGTCGCGGACCGGAGCGCGTGTCGTCCTGCGCGTCCAGCCGCCGCTGCTGCCCTTGTTGCAAGGCCTGCCTGGCGCGGCAGCCGTGATCGACAGCGCCGCTCCGGTGCCGCAGTACGATCGCCATGTGCCCTTGCTGAGCCTGCCCCTGGCTTTGCGCCAGACCGGCGTGGAGTCTGTTGCGCCTTATCTCCACGCCGATCCGGACAGGGCGGCGCGCTGGGATGGCGTGCTGGCCGGTCTTGCGGGCGGCGGTAAACGGATAGGCCTCGCGTGGTCGGGCAATCCGCAACACCCCGACGACGAGAACCGCTCCACGGCGTTTGCGTCCTGGGCAGGCGTACTGGCTACGCCGCACACCTTCGTATCGCTGCAGCGCGATGTCAGGGAGTCGGACCGCGAGCACTTGCGCGCGGCGGCCCAGGTATACGACGCGGGTCCGCAGTTTACGGATTTCGCCGAGACTGCGGCCTTGGTCAGCAAGCTGGATCTGGTGATTACGGTGGACTCGGCGGTCGCCCATCTGGCGGGAGCGTTGGGCGTGCCGGTCTGGGTATTGTTGCCGCGCACGCCAGACTGGCGTTGGGGGCTCGATCGTGCCGATAGCGCCTGGTATCCGTCGGCGACCTTGTTCCGGCAAGCCACGCGCGGCGATTGGGCGCCTGTGTTTGGCGAACTGGTCAGGCGCCTGTTGTCCGCTTGATACGGCCTGGCGGGTTAGCGCGTCGCCGTTGACTGGCCCGGTTCGGTCGCGTCAAAGCGCAGCCGCGAAAAGCTGGCGACGCACGCCAGCGCGGCGCACACGCAGCCCAGCCACAGCGCGGCGATGGCGCCGTGCGTGCTGGACACGTTGAAACAGGCGGCCACCAGGGCCGCGCCCGAGGCCTGGCCCAGGAGCCGCACCGTTCCTATCATGCCGCTGGCGCCGCCGGCCCGCGAGGCGGGCGCCGACATCATGATGGCGCGCAGATTGGGCGACTGGAAGAAACCGAATCCGGCGCCGCAGAGGGCCATGCGCCAGCAGATGTCCCATACCGAGGGCGAGGCCGGCATCAACGCCAGCGCCGCCATGCCCAGCGCCAGCAGCGCCAGGCCCACGCCGCCCAGGGCGCCGGCGGCATAGTGGTCCGACAGCCGCCCCGCTATCGGCGCCATGATCGCCACCACCACCGGCCAGGGCGTGATGAGGAACCCCGTCTGCACCTGGCTGTAGCCCAGCATGGTCTGCAGCAGGAACGGCAGTGACACGAAGGCCAGGGCCTGGGCCGCGAACGCGCATACGGCGGTGGCGGCGGACAGGGCGAACAAGGGCCGGCGCAGCAGGTCCACCGCCAGGATGGGGGCGGGGTGGCCGGCCTGCCGGCGCATCAGCAGCCACAGGCTGGCCGCGGCCACTCCCCATTCCAGCGCCACGCGCGGCAGGGGCGCGCCATGCGCCAGTTCGTTCGAGCCCAGCACGAACAGGCCCAGCGTCAGGGCGCACAGCGCCGCGGCCAGACCGTCGAAGCGATGCGGCGCACGCACGGTCTGGGGCAGCTTCTGCAGGCCCAGCGCGAACGCCAGCAGGCCGAGCGGCACGTTGATCAGGAACAGCCAGTGCCAGGATCCCAGCAGCAGGATGGCCGAAGCCACAGTCGGCCCCGCCGCGAAGGAAATGCCCACCACCATGGCATTCAGCCCCAGGCCGCGACCCAACAGGCGCGAAGGGTAGATGAAGCGCAGCAGCGCGCCGTTGACGCTCATGACGCCGGCGGCGCCCAGGCCCTGCAGCACGCGCGCCGTCACCAGCGTCGGCAGCGACGGCGCCAGGCCGCTGGCCAGCGAGGACAGGATGAAGATGGCCAGCCCCACGATGTAGACGCGCCGGTGGCCCAGGATTTCGCCCAGCGCGGCGGCCGGCAGCAGACCCGCCACCATGGCCAGCTGATAGCCGCTGACGATCCAGATGGACCCCGCGTCGCTGGCCTGCAGATCGCGTGCAATAGTGGGCAGCGCCGTGTTGGCGATGGCGGTGTCGAGGCTGGCCATGCATAGCGCCAGCATGACGGCGAGGAGTGCGCCCGGGCGTTCGGAAGCCGGCAGGCCGACGCCGGCCGGGTAGACGGTATGACGGGAAAACGAGAGCATGTGCAGGACCACTGGGCTAGGCGTCCGGGCAGAGGGCCGGGGGAGCCGCGATCACTGATTCTAGAACGTGTTAAGAAACACGGCCGGCAAGCCGCCGGAACGGACCGCTTTTCTTGCAGGGCATTTCTCCTTATCCTGCCGCCTTGCGCGGAGCCGGTCTGCGTCTGCGAGGAGTCATCGAACATGCAATTTGCCGTATCCAGGCGTCGCCGCAGGCTTTTGCCGGCGTTCGCCCTGGGGGCCCTGGGCGCCGCCATGGCAGGGTGTTTGCGTGCCGCGCCCTTGACGCGCATCCTGGTCGGCTTCCCGCCAGGCGGCGGGGTGGATGTGATCGCTCGTCTGCTGGCGCGGCAGCTGGAGGCTGGCCTGGGCGAAGTGGTGCTGGTCGAGAACCGGCCCGGCGCGGGCGGCATGCTGGCGGCGCAGGAGCTGCTGGCCGCACGGCCGGATGGGCACACCCTGCTGTTCACCAATGACCATGCGTTGGCCATCGTGCCGCATATTGCGAAGCAGGCCGGCTATGCCTCGCCGGGCGACTTCGCCGCCGTGGCGCAGATGACGGACCAGGTGGCCATCGCGTTGGCGGTCAGGGCGGATTCGCCCTTGCGCAGCCTGGACGACCTGCGCGCGCACCAGGAGGCGTTGTTCGTGGGGGTCCCGGCGCCCGGCAGCGTGCCGGAGCTTGCCCTTGAACTGCTGGACGCGCATCTGGGCGTGGTGGCAACCGCGATCCCATACCGGGGCGGCGCCCCGTTGGCGACCGACCTGCAGGGCGGCTATCTGGCGTTGGGCCTGACCTCACTGGCGGAACTGCTGGATCCCGTGCGCGCTGGGCGGCTGCGTCTCCTGGCGATTTCGGGTTCCGCCCGGCATCCGGACGTGGCTGATGTCCCCACCTTTGCCGAACAAGGTGTCGCGGGACTGGAGCGGGGCGGCGTGGCAGGCCTGTTCGCGCCCCGCGGTGTGGCGCCGGCCCGCGTCGAGCAATTGCAGCGGCAGGTGGCGCAGGCGCTCGAATCCGAGGAGGTTGGCGCCCGACTGCACTTGCAGGGCTCGCGGGTGAACTTTGGCGATGCCGCCACGCTGGCGCGCAACATGGACGCCATCCATCAGGCTTGGGCAAAACGTGCCGAGGCCTGGCGGGCGCGGTCGCACGGCTGAGCGCAAGACGCTGTTTGCGCCCAGTCCGCTAGGACCTCTGGACGGCGGCGCGCTCGCGCAACAGTTGGGCCAGCTCGGCGTGGCAGAGTCGGACCGCGGCGCGGGCCTGTTGTTCGGGAGCGCGCGTCATCAGGCAGATGCGCCGCGTCAGCTGCGGACGTTGCAGCGGCACGATGGCCAGTCCGTCCTGGCGCTGTCCCTGCGTGTACAGACGCGAGATCAAGCCCACGCGCAGGCCGGCGCGAACCAGGCTGTACAGGGTATCGGTGTAGTTCAGGGTATCGGTCGCAGCCAGATCCGAGCCTTGCTGGCGTAGCGTGGCCATGATCATTTCGTAGGTGCTGCCGCGCGACAGCACGGCCAGCGGCTCGGCCTTCAGGTCCTGCCAGGTCACCGCCTGGCGGCGCGCCAGCCGGTGCGTGTCGGCCAGCACCGCCACCAGGTCGTCCTCGGCCACGAAGGCTGCGGCCAGGCCCGGCGTGAGGCCGAAGTCCAGGCCCAGGCCGATGTCCAGTTCGCCGTTGCCCAGCGCGGCCATCAGCTCGTCGTTGAGGTGGTCGCTGAGGATCAGCACGATTTCGGGATGGCGCAGGCGCCATTGCGCCACCACCGGCGCCAGCAGGTGCATGGTGGACGGAATGCAGCCGATGCGCACCGTGGCGGCTTGCGTGTCCAGCAGGCGTTGCAAGTCCTCGGCGCCCTGCGTGTAGCTGTTGAGCAGCCACTCGATCTGGGCCCGCGCGGCCTGTCCCGCGGGGGTCAGGCGCACGTGGTGGGTGCTGCGTTCGAACAGGGCCACGCCCATCAGCGTTTCCAGTTCGCGGATGGCGGCGGACAGTGCCGGCTGGCTGAGCGCCAGGGCCTCGGCGGCGCGGCTGAAGCTGGCGTGGCGGGCGACCTCCTTGAAGCCGCGCAGCTGGCGCAGCGTGGG
>NZ_DATCUY010000099.1:0-12579 GCF_036567245.1 Achromobacter sp.
TCAGGCGGCGCGGCCGCCGCGGTGGCCGCCGGCATCGGACATCTGGCGCATGGCACCGATATCGCCGGGTCCATCCGCTATCCGGCCTATGCCTGCGGCGTGCACGGCTTGCGGCCATCGCTGGGACGCGTGGCGGCGTACAACGCGGCCTTGCCGGAGCGCTCCATCGGCGGGCAACTGACCGCGGTGTCCGGCCCCCTGGGACGCAGCATCGCCGACCTGAGGCTGGGCCTGGCTGCGCTGGCGGCGCGGGATCCGCGCGACCCGTGGTGGGTGCCCGCTCCCCTGGTAGGCCCCGAGGCGCCGCGCCGGGCGGCGCTGTGCCTGAATCCGGACGGAATGGATACCCAGCCCGCCGTGGTCAAGGCCTTGCAGGAAGCCGCGCGCCGGCTCAGCGAGGCAGGCTGGACGGTGGACACGCTGGATGCGGTGCCTCCGATGCAGGAGGCGGCGGATCTGCAGATCCGCATGTGGCTGGCCGACGGCTACGAAGCCATGGTCGCAGCCGCCGAAAAAGAGGGTGACCGTGGCGCTCTTGTTGCGCTGGCCGGCCAGCGCGACAAGGCTGCCGGCGCCGATCTCGCCAGTTTTTCGGCGACGCTGACGCGGCGCGCCACGTTGACCCGGCTATGGGAGTTGTTCTTCGCCGAGTATCCCGTGCTGCTGCTGCCGGTATCGGCCGAGCTGCCGTTGCCGGACAAGCTGGACCTGCAAGGCGACGCCGCTTACGCGCGCGTCTGGCGCGCGCAGATGACGCAGATCGGTGTGCCGTTCATGGGCTTGCCGGGCCTGTCGGTGGCGATGGGTAGCGCCATGAGCGGCGCGGGCGCCAGCCCGGTCGGCGTGCAGGTGGTGGCGGGGCGCTACCGCGAGGACTTGTGCCTGGACGTGGGCGAAATCATCGAGGCGGCCGCAGCCCCCATCGACATCGCCGAGCCTGCGGCCCGTTAGCGTCGCGCGTTGCCGCGCGGGCCGCGCAATGCGGCCATGGCGCCAATGAATGCCGGGCTAGGGCGTGCTGAAACGCAGGTGCAGGATGCCGAGGTCGCCGTAGGCGAGCTCCAGGTCGCGGTTGGCGGGCACGTCCAGGAATCCGGCATAGGAACCGGTGATGACGTGTTGCCCGGCGCGCAGTCCCAGGCCTTGTTCGCGCAGGAAGTTGGCCAGCCAGTAAAGTCCCGCCTTGGGGCGGTCGTTCGGGTGGATGCCCGCATGCTGCTCGGTTTCGACGCCGTCGACGGCCAGCGTAATGCTCATGCTGTCGGG
This sequence comes from Achromobacter sp., assembly GCF_036567245.1. Classification (GTDB taxonomy): domain Bacteria; phylum Pseudomonadota; class Gammaproteobacteria; order Burkholderiales; family Burkholderiaceae_B; genus Achromobacter. The sequence continues at coordinate 1,267 of NZ_DATCUY010000099.1, forward strand.
GGCATCGTGCGGCGAGGCGATGCGCGGACCCAGCACCAGGCCCTGGTTGAACATGTGGTCGGCCAGCAGTTCGGGCAGGCTGGCGTGTTCCGGGGCGGCATAGCGGCAACCCAGGACTTCCAGGGCCAGACGAGCCCCGCCGATGGCCGCGTCCACGTCGGCTTCGCTGTAGGGCTGGGGGCGGGCGGGCAGATCCCGGGCGATTTCGAACGCGATCTCGGGTTCGATGCGCACGGTGCCGGTCCGGGCTGCGACCGGGCCGGCTTCGGCATAGGCGACGGTCGAGGCGTAGATCGGCGCGACCACGCTTTTCTCGGGCGTGGGCAACGCGCTCTTCCAGGCGCCGATGTCGTCCTGATGTTTTTCCAGCAGCAGTTGCGCGGTGCGTTGCTGCACGGCGAAGGCCTGGTTCAGCGATTGCGGCCGGCAGTCGGCGGGCAGGCGCGGGCCGGCGACGCCGGATTCGCGTGCGGCGATCAGGTAGCGCGCCGCATCGAGGCTGCCGGGATAATCTTCGATCTTGATCTGCATGCGCTCAAGCTCCTATAAACAGCATGATCCAGAGGACGATCATGGCGATCAGGCCGAGCCAGCACGAGCCCCAGAAGCCGACGATCGGCCACTTCAGGGCCAGCGGGGTCTTCTTCGGCTCAACGTGCGGGAGCAGATCGTTGGCGTTGCCGATCAGCCAGAAGCGCGTGCCGGGAAACATCAAGCGGAAGAAATAATCCAGCATGATGGACGCCTGGATCGCAAGGGGATACTGATTGAACGGGCGGTGCTGCAGGTACGGGTGCTTCAGCTTGGCGTTGATCTGATTGCGCTTGAAGAACAGCACGATGCCGCTGAGCGTGCAGGTGATGAAGCAGAGCGAGAAGAGGCTGAAGGCCATGGCCATCGCGGGTGAGTACATGGGGGATCTCGGGAAGACGCGGTGTGCCGCGTTCGGATGATGGAAAAGCCTGCGGAAAATTGCCGACCGTATTGTAGAAGGCTTGCCGCGGCCCCGTGTTCAGGGCCGCGTCAGCCTTCGCGCGCCATGGCGCCCTGGGTCAGCCGCGCACCTGGCCTTCGCCGCTCAACACCCATTTCAGCGTGGTCAGGCCCTCCAGGCCGACCGGGCCGCGCGCATGCAGCCGGTTGGTCGAGATGCCGATTTCTGCACCCAGGCCGTACTCGAAGCCGTCGGCAAAGCAGGTCGGCAGGTTGACGTAGACCGAGCTGGAGTCGACCTCGCGCTGGAAGCGCTGCGCCGTGGACAGATCTTCGGTGACGATGGCGTCGGTATGGCCGGAGCCCCAGCGCGCGATGTGCTCGATGGCATCGTCCAGCGTGTCGACGATGCGCACTGCCAGGATGGGACCGAGGTATTCCGTGGCCCAATCCTCTTCGGTGGCGGGCTTGGCGTGCGGCAGCAGGGCCAGCGTGCGCGGGCAGCCACGCAATTCGACGCCATGCTCGGTGAGGGCCGCGGCCAGGCTGGGCAGGATGGAAACGGCGGCCACCGCGTCGACCAGCAGGGTTTCCATGGCGCCGCAGATGCCATAGCGGTAGGTCTTGGCGTTGAAGGCGATGGCGTGCGCCTTGTCCGGGTCCGCCGCCGCGTCGATATAGACGTGACAGTTGCCGTCCAGGTGCTTGATGAGCGGCACGCGCGCTTCCTGCGACAGGCGGGCAATCAGGCCCTTGCCGCCGCGCGGCACGATGACGTCGATGTGCTCGGTCATGGTGATGAGCTTGCCGACGGCGGCCCGGTCGGCCGTGGCGACGACCTGCACCGCGTCCTGCGGCAGGCCCGCGGCGGCCAGGCCGGTCTGCACCACGCGGCCCAGCGCGATATTGGAGTGCAGGGCTTCGCTGCCGCCGCGCAGGATGGCGGCGTTGCCGGACTTCAGGCACAGCGCGGCCGCGTCTATGGTCACGTTGGGACGCGATTCGTAGATGATGCCGATCACGCCCAGCGGAACGCGCATCTGCGCCACGCGCATGCCGTTGGGACGCACGCTGGTGGCGGTAATGCTGCCGATGGGGTCCGGCAGGGCGGCGATCTGGCGCAGGCCCTCGGCCATGTGCGCCAGGGTCTTGTCCGACAGGGTCAGGCGGTCCAGCAGGGCCGGTTCCAGGCCATTGCTGCGGGCCGCCGCCAGGTCTTTCTCGTTGGCGGCCTTGAGTTCGTCGTGGCTGGCGGCCAGGGCGTCGGCCATGGCCAGCAGCGCCTGGTTCTTGGCGGCGCCGTTGGCGCGCATCATGGCGCGCGAGGCGCGGCGGGCGTTTTCGCCCAGGGTGAGCATGGCGTGTTCGATGGAGGACGTGGACATGGCAGCGTCGATCATGAAAGTGGGGCGGCGCGGGCGCCGCCTGGAGATTCAGTTTATATCCGGCCGTCAGACCGGGCGAGTTCCAGCGGGAGGCCGGAGGGGGAGGCGAAGGCGGCGGCTATGCCGCCTTCACGGTCGTCCGCCGGCGGCGGCGACGCGCAGCGCGAGCCGCGTCATTTCTTCCCAGGGATCGGACAGGCGACCAGGCACGGACAGGCCCTTGATCAGGCGGTCGACCTCATGGGCGTGCTGCACGGCGGCGGGCCACACGTTCGGCTGCACACGGCCCAGCGCCTGCAGCGCCAGGCGCTCGTGCGCGCCGAAGATACGCAGGCGGCGCATCAGGCCGTTGACGTCCTGGCCCAGGGCGCGGGCTTCCGCGACGCGGGCCAGCAGACGGATTTCCTCGCCGACTGCCCACAGCACCAGCGGCAGGGCTTCACCTTCGGCGCGCAGGCCATCGATCATGCGGATGGTGCGGCCGATGTCGCCGGCCAGCATGGCGTCGCGCAGGCCGAAGACGTCGTAGCGCGCCACGTTCAGCACGGCGCGTTCCACGTCTTCCGCGGCCAGTTGGCCTTCGGGGTAGAGCAGGCCCAGCTTCTGGATCTCCTGGTGGGCGGCCAGCAGATTGCCTTCCACCTTGTCGGCCATCCATTGCAGCGTGGCGCTGTCGGCGCGCTGGTTCTGGCGCGCCAGGCGCATGCCGACCCAGGCGGGCAGACGGCCACGCTCGATGTTGGCGATGTCGACCATCATGCCGCCGCGGTTCAGCGCCTGCACCCAGCGGCTTTCGCGGGTGGCCTTGTCCAGCCGGGGCAGGGCGATCAGGACGAGCGTGTCCGGATCCGCCTGCTTTTCGGCCTGTTCGGCCAGCTTGGCCAGGGTGTCGGCCCCGGACTTGCCGGGCTTGCCGGTCGGGATCTTGATTTCAAGAATGCGGCGGTCGCCGAACAGCGACACGCTCTGGGTGGCGGCGGTGACCGAACTCCAGTCGCTGCGAGCGTCCATCACCATGGACAGGCGCTCGGTGTAGCCCGCGTTGCGGGCCGCGGCGCGCAGGGCGTCCACGGCCTCGGTCACGAGCAAGGGTTCGTCGCCGGATACCGTATAGAGCGGCGCCAGGCGGTTGCCTGGCCGCTGCAAATGCTCGGCCAGGCGATCCGCGTCCAGGGGCTGTGCCATTTAGCGCAGGATGGCCGGGTCTGTGGTGGACGGCGTCTGCCACGGCGTGGGCGTACGCTTCTGGTCCGGCGCGGTCGGGTCGTACAGCGGGGTCTCGCCGTCGTCGGCGCGCTGTTCGGCGTTCTCGAACGCCTTGCGCACTTCCGGCGCGGTCATGCGGCGCAGCAGGCGGGATACGAGGTCGCGCTGCATGGCCTTGTACAGCGTGTCGATCTGGCCTTGCTTGGCTTGTACGACCTGGTCGTCATAGGGCATTTCGCGGTAGATCGACAGCGTGGTGTCCGGGATCAGGGCGCGGCCCTTGGCGTCGATCAGGCGGAACGTGTAGTTGATGCCGAGTTCGTATTCCTCGACCCGTCCTTGAGCGTTCAGCGAGACTTCCCGCAGGCTGCGGGTGTCGCCGACCTGCTGCAGGATCGCTTGCGCCTCCTTGGGGGTGGCCACGAGCTTCGTGTCTGGCGAGGCCGCACGCAACGCGCGGCGCACGTCAGCGCCGAACTGCGTGGTGTCGGGAATGCCGACGTACAACGTATCGAACGGCATCGGGGTGACTCCCCGCAAAGCGAAGCCGCAAGCGGAGAGCAGCATGAACAGCGCCAGGCAGGCGCCGCGCAGCAGCCAGGACTGGCGGGGGGAATGCGTTTGTTGCCCGGCGAAGTGCATGCTTGACCTCATCAGCCTACGACGTTGACCAGTTTGCCCGGAACCACGATGACGCGCTTGGGCGGACGGCCTTCCAGGAAGCGGGCGACCTCTTCCTGGGATGCCGCGAGCTTCTCGATGTCTTCCTTGGCGGCCTTGGCGGCCACGCGGATGGAGCCGCGCAGCTTGCCGTTGACCTGGAGCATCAGCTCGATCTCGTCGGCGACCAGCGCCGCTTCGTCCACATGCGGCCAGGGCGCGTCGAGCAGGTCGCCCAGCTCGTGCGAGTAGCCCAGGTCGCGCCACAGGTGCCAGGTGATGTGCGGCACCACGGGGTACAGCACGCGCAGCAGCACGCCCAGCGTTTCGGCGTAGGCGGCGTCCGCGGCCGCGCCTTCCGGCAGCTTGGCGTCGTCGATGGCGTTGAGCATCTTCATGCACGCGGACACGACGGTGTTGTACTGGATGCGTTGGTAGTCGTAGTCGGCTTGCTTGAGCAGGCCGTAGACTTCGCGGCGCAGATCCTTGACCGGGGCCGGCGCCTGCGACCAGTCGGCGCCATGGGCCAGGCCGCGCGCAATGGCTTCGCGCTGGCCGTAGCTGATGGACCAGAGGCGGCGCAGGAAGCGGTTGGAGCCTTCGACGCCGGAGTCGGACCATTCGAGGGTCTGTTCCGGCGGGCTGGCGAACATGACGAACAGGCGGGCCGTGTCCGCGCCCAGCGTGTCGATCAGCGATTGCGGATCGACACCGTTGTTCTTGGACTTGGACATCGTGCCCACGCCGCCGTAGGTGATGGCGGAACCGTCCGACTTCAGCTTGGCGCCAACGATGGCGCCGCGCTCGTCATAGACGTTTTCGACGTCTTCCGGCCAGAAATACTCGATGCCGCCCTGGGGCGTCTTGCGCGAGTAGATATGGTTCAGCACCATGCCCTGGCACAGCAGCTTGGTGAAGGGCTCGTCGAAGTTGAGCAAGCCCATGTCGCGCATGACCTTGGTCCAGAAACGGGCGTACAGCAGGTGGAGCACCGCGTGCTCGATGCCGCCGATGTACTGGTCCATCGGCATCCAGTAGTCATTGCGCGCATCGACCATGGCGTTATCGTTGCCCGGCGAGGTATAGCGCATGAAATACCAGGACGAGTCCACGAAGGTGTCCATCGTGTCCGTTTCGCGGCGCGCGGGCTTGCCGCAGTTGGGGCAGGCGCAGGACAGGAAGGCCTCGTTCTTGGTCAGCGGGTTGCCGCTGCCGTCCGGGATGAGGTCGTCGGGCAGGACCACCGGCAGGTCTTTTTCCGGAACCGGGACCGGACCGCAATCCGCGCAATGGATGATGGGGATCGGAGTGCCCCAGTAGCGCTGGCGCGAGATGCCCCAGTCGCGCAGGCGCCAGGTGGTCTGCTTTTCGCCCAGGCCTTGCGCGCCCAGGTCGATCGCGATGGCATCGACCGCTTCCTTGTGCGAGAGGCCGTCGTACTTGCCCGAATTGATGGTGCGGCCGGCTTGCTTGTCGCCGTACCACTCCTGCCAGGCGTCGGTGGAGTATGCCTTGCCGGCCACGTCCACGACCTGGACGATGGGCAGGTCGTACTTCCTGGCGAAGGCGAAATCGCGCTCGTCATGCGCCGGCACGCCCATGACGGCGCCGTCGCCGTAGCTCATGAGCACGTAGTTGCCGACCCAGACCTCGACCTCGGCGCCCGTGACCGGGTGCGTGACGAAGAGGCCCGTGGGCATGCCTTCCTTTTCGCGCGTGGCCATTTCGGCCTCGGTCGTGCCGCCCAGCTTGCATTGTTCGATGAACGCGGCCAGCTGCGGGTTGGACAAGGCGGCCTGCGTGGCCAGCGGGTGCTCCGGCGCCACGGCGCAGAAGGTCACGCCCATGATGGTGTCGGCGCGGGTGGTGAAGACGTACAGCTTGCCGTCCTGGATCAGCTGGCCATCCTGGCCGGCGATCTTGTGCGGGAAGGCGAAGCGCAGGCCCTCGGACTTGCCGATCCAGTTCTCTTGCATCAGGCGCACGCGTTCGGGCCAGCCCGGCAGGTCGTTCTGGACCGCGCCCAGCAGTTCGTCGGCGTAATCGGTGATGCGCAGGTAGTAGCCGGGGATCTCGCGCTTCTCGACCAGCGCGCCCGAGCGCCAGCCGCGGCCGTCGATGACCTGTTCATTGGCCAGCACGGTCTGGTCCACCGGATCCCAGTTGACCACCTGGGTCTTGCGGTAGGCCACGCCCTTTTCCAGCATCTTGAGGAACAGCCACTGGTTCCACTTGTAGTACTGGGGATCGCAGGCGCACATTTCACGCGACCAGTCGATCGCCAGACCCATCGCCTTCATCTGCTTCTTCATGTAGGCGATGTTGTCGTACGTCCACTTCGCCGGCGGCACCTTGGACTTGATGGCGGCGTTTTCCGCCGGCATGCCGAAGGCGTCCCAGCCCATGGGCATCAGGACGTTGTAGCCGCGCATGCGCAGCTGGCGGGCCATCATGTCGTTGATGGTGTAGTTGCGCACGTGGCCCATGTGCAGCTTGCCGCTGGGGTAGGGCAGCATGGAGCAGGCGTAGAACTTCGGCTTTTCGGAGCCGTCGGCGTTCTTGGCGTGTTCATGGACCAGGTAGACGTCGCGGGCCTGCCAGTCTTGGTGGGCGGCTGCTTCGACGGTAGTGGGGAGGTAACGTTCCTGCATGGGCTCGTGCACGGTGGCAAAAAAGGGTGAGCCGCCTCGCCGCGCGGGCGCGGAGGCGGTCAAAACCCCTGATTATAGGAGGTGCTAGGCGCGGGCAGGGGACGGAGCCGTTTCCGGGATGCGCGCACTGGGCGCCAGGGCGCCGTAAGCCAGCGTAATCACCCCGAGGACGGCGCCCGCCGTGACCACGCCGGGCCAGCCAAAATGGGCGTACAGCCAGGACGATACCAGCGAACCGGATGCGCCGCCGATGAAGTAGCTGGTCATGTAGCCCGCGGTCAGCCGGCTGCGCGCCTCGGGACGCAGGCGGTAGAGGGAGCTGGTATTGGTGACATGCACGCCCTGGATAGCCAGATCCTGTATCAGGATGCCGGCCAGCAAGGCCAGCACCGATACCTGGCCGAAAGCCATCAGCCCCCAGGAGCCCAGCAGCAACAGCAGTCCGGCGCGGGTGGCCAGGTTGCCCATGCCCCGGTCGGCCATGCGGCCAAAGCGGTTGGCGGCATAGGCGCCGGCGGCGCCCGCCAGGCCGAACAGGCCTATGGTGGTGTTGCTGTATTGGTAGGGCGGGCTGGCCAGCAGGAAGGTCAGGGGCGTCCACAGCATGCTGAAGGCGGCGAACAGCAGCCCGCCCAGCAGCGAACGGGCGCGGAACAGCGGCTCCTCGATGAACATGCGCAGGATCGAGCCCAGCAGGCGCGGATAGCTCAGCCCGGCGGGACTCTGGTGGCGCGGCAGCAGGCGCCACAGGGCGGCGGACATGCCCAGCGTCAGGATGGCGGCGACCCAGTACACCGTGCGCCAGCTACCCACGTCGGCGAGCGCGCCCGCGACGGTGCGGGCCAGCAGGATGCCCAGCAGCAGCCCGCTCATGACCGTGCCCACGGCCTTGCCCCGTTCGTGGGGCGCGGCCAGCGTCGCGGCGAAAGGCACCAGGATCTGCGCCACCACGGACAGCATGCCGGTCAGCGCGGTGCCCAGGATCAGCACGGTGATATTGGGGGCGAAGGCGGAAATCAGCAGGCCGACCGAAGACAGCAGGCTCATCAGGACGACCAGGCCGCGTCGCTCGAACATGTCGCCCAGCGGCACCAATAGCATCAAGCCCACGGCGTAGCTCAGCTGCGCGGTGGTGACGATAGTGCCCGCGGTGGCGGTGGACAGCGAGAATTGCTCGCTGATGGTGTGCAGCAGCGGTTGCGCGTAGTAGTTGCTGGCGACCGCGAGGCCGGTGGCCACCGACATCAGCAGGATGATGGGCGCGGTCAGCGCGGGCGTCTCGGAGGACTGGGAAGCGGAAGTCATGGATCTGGATCGGGAAAGGGGAGCTGCGGGGGGACTTCGGGCGGCAGGCTCAGGTGCCGATGCCGCCGGGCGTTTCCTGGTCTTGCTTGATCAGCAGCTTCTTGAGCAGGCCGGCCAACTGCTTGCGCTCGCTGGCGGACAGGGGATCGAGCAGTTCATTGAGGTCTTTCAGATAGTCCTTCAATACCAGCTTGATGACGCGCAGGCCCTCGGCCGTGAGCGACACGATGACGCCGCGCCGGTCTTCCGGATTGGGACTCCGAGTGAGCAGGCCGGCCTGTTCCAGGCGGTCGAGCCGGTTGGTCATCGCGCCGGAGGTCAGGAGCAGCGCTTCCACCAGCTTCTGCGGATTCAACGCATAGGGGGCGCCGCTGCGGTACAGCGTGGCCAGCACGTCGAATTCGCCCTGGTGCAGGTCGTAGCGGCGAAAGCCGCGGTTCACGTTGCGCGCGGCCAGCGCGTTCAGGCGGAACACGCGGGTGACGACGGACATGGCGGCGAAGTCCTGGGCAGGGCATTCGCGGGTCCATTGCGAGATCACCAGATCGACAAGGTCATTCATGGATATACGGCGTTTATTTTTACGTGAAGTATCTTAACATGAAGATAAATTCAAATGAGGACGCCACGCTTGCGGCAAGGGCTGCGGCAAAAAAGAAGGGCCCGCCTCTTGCGAGGCGGGCCCTTCCGGCTTGACCGGATTACGCGCGGAATTACTGCGCGGCGTCCTTCAGCTTCTTGAGCGGGCGAACCTTCACCTTGACCGAAGCCGGCTTGGCGGGGAACCAGCGCTCTTCACCGGTGAACGGATCCTTGCCGAAGCGCTTGGCCTTGGCGGGAACCTTCTGCACGGCAACCTTGAACAGGCCGGGCAGCGTGAATTCGCCGACGCCCTTCTTGTCCACGGAGCTCAGCACCGAGGTTTCCAGGCTGGCCAGGACGGCCTTGACCGACTTGGCTTCAACGCCGGATTGCTCAACGATGTAGGCGATCAGCTGGGTCTTGTTCAGAGCAGCCTTGATGGCCTTGGGGGCAGCAGCGACCTTCTTTGCGGCGACGACCTTCTTGACGGCCGGCTTGGCAGCGGGCTTCACAGCGGTTTTTGCGGCGGTTGCCTTCTTTGCGGGCGCCTTGACGGCGGGCTTGGTGACTTTCTTGGCAGGAGCTTTTGCTTTCGTGGCCATGGTCAAAATCCGTATGTTGAGGACATGGAGCAGCGCGCGCGCCGGATATCGGCGTTTAACGCTACGCGGCCGATGATAGCGGAAGAGTGACGGTTAATGCGGTTTTCTAGCGGGTTTTTGGCCCTTGTTTGTTGTTTTCGACACAGAAAGTGCTTTGTAGAAGGGCTCCAGCAAGATGTGGTGACATCCATCGCGCAATTTTTCAGATGTCACCGGCACTGAACCAACTGCGCCGCGCGTGTTCCAATTGCGTGCCCTGCGCGAGACCCGTGCGGGAAAAACCCAAGCATGGAAGTGAAGCAAGCCATATGTTGATGAAGAAGTTGGCGGCGAGCCTGATCGTCGCGGCCGCATGCATGTCGGGAGCCATGGCGCAGACGGTGCCCGCGCCGGCCTTGTCGGCCAAGGCCTGGCTCCTGCTGGACGAGACCAGCGGACAGGTGATCGCGTCGCACGCGGCGACCGCCCGGATCGAGCCCGCGTCCCTGACCAAGATCATGACGGCTTATGTGGTGTTCGAGGCTCTTAGCAAGAAAGAGCTGTCGGCGACGCAACTGGTCACGGTGTCGACCCGCGCCTGGAAGGTGCCGGCGGGCAGCTCGAAGATGTTCCTGGAGCCTGGCTCGAAGGTGTCGGTGGACGATCTGCTGCGCGGCCTGATGATCCAGTCGGGCAACGACGCGGCCATCGCGCTGGCCGAGGCGGTGTCGGGCAGCGTCGAGGCCTTCGTGGCGCGGATGAACGATACCGCCGCAAGGCTGGGCCTGCACGCCACGCATTTCGCCAGCCCCCACGGCCTGCCGGATCCTGGGACCTACTCCACCGCCAGCGATCTGTCGGTGCTGGCCGCGCGCTTCATCCGCGACTATCCGCAGCTCTACAAGACCTACGATTCGGCCAAGCAGTTCACCTTCAACAAGATCACGCAACCGAACCGCAACCGCCTGCTCTGGCTGGATCCCAGCGTGGACGGCCTGAAGACCGGGCACACGGAATCGGCGGGCTACTGCATCGTCGCCACGGCGCAGCGGCCCAATGGCGCCGATCAACGCCGCCTGATCACGGTGGTGGTGGGTACGGCGTCGGACAAGCTGCGCACGCAGGAAAGCCGCGAGTTGCTGGAGTGGGGCTTTCAGGGGTTCAATACCATCAAGCTGTACGCGCGCGGCCAGGCCGTCGCCACGCCCGAGGTATGGAAGGGCGAGCACGACAGCCTGAAGGCTGGATTCGCGCGCGACGCTTACGTGACGGTGCCTGCGGGCGCCAAGGTCGAACCGGTCTGGACGCCGCAGGATCCGCTGATCGCGCCGATCGCGGCCCAGTCCCCAGTGGGCGCTGTGCGCGTGCTGGTGGACGGCAAGCCCGCCATGCAGTTTCCCGTGGTGGCGCTGGAGCCGGTGGCCGAGGCGGGATTCGCGGGGCGCGCGTGGGATTCCATCCGCTTGTGGTGGCGTGGCCACGCCGGATAACGGAGGTGTGCAATGGCGGTGAGCTTTCCTGGAGGTCCGGCCCCGGCGCCGGGAGCCGATGATCCGCTGGCCTTGCTGTCAGCCTGTCACGGACGCATTTCCCGCCAGTGCGCCACGCTGGGGCGCCTGGCCAGGCACCTGCCCACGCATGGCAGCGATGACGTGGCCCAGACTGCGGCGGCCAGCGTCCTGCGCTACTTCGATACCGCGGCCGCGCATCACCATGAGGACGAGGAAGAAGACCTGTTTCCCGCGCTGATCGAATCTATGGCGGGGTCCGACGCGGTCTGCCTGCATGCGCTGGTGGATGGTTTGGTCGCCGAGCATCGGCAACTGGCGCTGCGCTGGGAACCGTTGCGCCAGGCGCTTGCCGATATCGCGGCGGGCCGCCAGGCCGATCTGCCCGCGAGCCAGATCCAGGATTTCACCGATGCTTACGCCGCGCATATCCAGCGCGAAGAGAGCGAGCTGCTGCCGATGGCGGCCAGGTTGATCCCGGACGATGCGCTGGTCGCCATCG